>WBUW01000451.1 GCA_008933495.1 Pseudorhodoplanes sp. | reverse complement strand
AAACGATGCAGCGCTGATAACCGGCATGATCAGCGGGAGCGGGACCGACCAGACATGCAGAAGGCCGAACGCCGCCGCCGTCGTCACGCCCAAAGCGAGCGCGAGCCGCACGGACAGCGGATCGCAGGCCGCTTCCGGCGCAGGCCGTGGTTCAGGTCTCCAACGGGTCATTCGCCGCTCCGGTGCAGAACGACGGCTTGTCCGGGCCCCGGGCGCCGCCAAAGCGGGATGACTTTCTTCGAATCGTCATCCCGCTTCAGCTCTTTGTCCGAGCATGATCTTTTCCGAAAACCGCTTCGCGCTTTTCGGGATCATGCTCCAGCGGACGCCGGAGCCCCCGCGTCACGCCGCACCGGCGCGATCGTGGTGCACACCGTTCGGGTTCTGCCGGTGCAATCTAGGAAGCGAAGACAGGGGAGAGTATCCGGACCAGTCGGGGCGTAGTTCTACGGCTCCCGATGCTACGGTTCGAGGCGCCCCAGACGAATGGCCTGGCGCACCAGGACGGCAACGCTCTCGGCCTGCATCTTGTCCATGATCTCGGCGCGATAGCTCTCGACGGTGCGCACGCTGATATTGAGGCGGGCGGCAATGGCGTGACTGGTAAATCCCTGCGCGACCAGATCGAAAATCTCGATCTGCCGCGGCGTCAGGCGCGCAAAGCGCAGCGTCAGGGTATCCGCCGCCTTGCGCGTATCCTGCTGTTCGAACGCCTGCGACAGCGCGCGGTTGATCGCGGCCACGAGCTTGGCGTCGTCCACCGGCTTTTCGATGAAGTCCTCGGCTCCCGCCTTGATCGCCTCGACCGCCATGGGCACGTCGGCGTGCCCGGAAATGAGGACGACCGGCAGCGCGATCTTGCGCCGCTTGAGTTCGCGCACAAGCGCGATGCCGTCCATTCCCGGCATCCGAACGTCGGCGACGATACATCCGGGCCGCCGCCCGTCGATCGTTAGGACAAAGCCGTCTGCCGATTCGTAGGTCTCGACGTTGAATCCGAATACGCCGAGCATTTCGCCGAGCGCATGGCGCACCGACGCCTGATCATCGATGACAAAAATCGTCGGGCCGGCCATGGTCACGCCGCCTGGATTTGGCCGAGCGGTAGCGACAGGCGAAATTCGGTCGCGCCCGGCGCCCGCGTCTGAAGCCAGATCTTTCCACCGTGCGACTCCACGATCGAAGCGCAGATCGGCAAGCCGAGCCCGAGCCCTTCATGCTTGGAGGTCGTGAGCGGATGGAAGAGCTTCTCCGCCAGCTCGTCGGGCACGCCGGGGCCGTTGTCCACGACCGCGATCTCGATGCGCTTCGGCGCGTCAAACTGCTGCGCGGTCACGCGAATGCGTCCGCCCGTCTGGCGCGCGCCGGCGATCGCTTCCATCGCATTGCGGATGAGATTGAGAATCACCTGCTGCAACTGGATGCGGTCTCCATAGACGGGGGGCAACGTCTCGGGCACGTCGAGCTCGGCCAGAATCTGATTCCATGAAGCCTCGGTGCGCACAAGCGTCAAGGCCTGTTCGAGCATGTCGCGGATTTCGATGGTCGAGACGTGCGGACGGCCGCGGCGGAGGAAATCCCGCATATGGCGAACGACGCTGCTGATGTGGTCGATTTCGGTGATGGCGGCGGTCAGGTTCCTGTCGGCGCGCGCCTGATCGCCGCCGATGCGCAGGATGTGCTGCGCGGATCGCGCCAGTGCGCGTGCGGCCGTCATCGGCTGGTTGATCTCGTGCGCCAGCGTCGAGGCCATGCTGCTCACGAGATTGACGCGCGCGGCCTGGGCGGCCTCGGCCTCGGCTATCCTGAGGCGCGCTTCGGCCTCGCGCGCGAGCTGATCGGAGGTGCGGCGCTCGCTGACCACCACGCCGACGATCAGGCCGGTGGTGGTGAGAACCAGCATGAGCAGCTGCAGCTCGGTAAAGGCGCGCGCGTCATAATCATTGATGTGCAGAAGCGCAACGACGCCGAGCTGGGTCACGGCAAGCGCGAGGCAGGCGCCATCAAGGCCGTAGCGGACAGCCGCGATCACGGTCGGAACAAAGAGCAGATAGAAAAGCCGGAACCCGGAGGCAGTGTCGCTGACGACCATCGCCCAGAGCGCGGCGACAAGCACGCCGATATAGAGCGCGCCCTCGGGAAGGACCGATCGCAGCCGGGGAAACGAGATGTGCCGCCGGTCGAACACAAAGCGCAGCATGAGTGGTGTCGTGACGGCAATGCCGATGATGTCGCCGATCAGGAGCGGCACCGATGCGTGCGAGAGATCGCGGATATCGAGCGTACCGAATGCGAGAAAGAACGCCGTCAGCAGGACGGAATTGACCGCGGCGCCCGCAACGCCGACGGCAAGCAGCGCAAGCACGTCGCGCAGGTGAACGAGGCCGATATCGAGCCGGAAATACCAGCGTGCCGCCGCCGCCGCCAGCGAATAGCTCAGCGCAATGATTGCCCCGATGCCGAGAATGATCGGCCAGTCGAGCCGGCTTCGCAGCACGAGACTTTCGGCGATGATCACGCCGGCAAACAGGACCAGTCCGCTGCCGCGGCCGGCGAAGATCAGGAGCGCGAACACTACGCCGAGCCCCGGATTCCACGGCGTGACGGGCAGCCCCTTGTATTCGTGAACAAAGCTGACCCATTCAAGCCCGATATAGGCTGCCAGGAACAGCGCTGCGACGAGAAAGCGCGCGGCGGGGTTCGACGAATGAGACAGAAGAACGGTCCGCCCGATGCCGGCAAAGGGCCGGAAGCGGCCTCCCTTGTTGACCGTCAGATTCACGGGTGAAGAGGACTCCGCTCGCATCAACCGGGCGAAACAGCGCCCGCATGAATGCACAATAATAGCTGCCGGCTCCGGCAACACAAACGCGGCGTCCGCGACCGCCCGTGCATGCGATTGCGAACGGCGCACGAGAAAAGCCGCCTTATACGG
>WBUW01000450.1 GCA_008933495.1 Pseudorhodoplanes sp. | reverse complement strand
ACCATCTCGAACTCGCGGTGCTGAGCGATCCTTCGATCCCGGATGCGGCGAAGGCGGTGCTGGCCAGGAAGGTCGACGATTATCGCAAGACCGTGGCGCGCTACGAATCGGAGCCGGACACCGGCGAGGGCAAGAAGGAATTGCTGGTCCGCGCCAAGGAATACGAGGCCAAGCGCGATCACGCGCTCAGGCAGGATCCCTATTTCGACTATGCCGAGGCGCTGCTGCAGATCGCCATCGTGCTGATCTCGGTGGCCATCATCGCCGAGCTGGGCTGGCTCGTGGCCGTCGGCGCCATGCTGGGCGGGATCGGCGTACTGCTGATGGTCAACGGCTATTTGCTGCTGGTGGAGATACCGGGACTGAGCTGATCCGGCGGGGCGCTTCCCCCGTCATTCCGGGCGCGGTCAGGGTCCGCAAGCACGTCCCCGGGTTGCCGGAAAAGGGCACCGGCCGCGGGCTTTGCGATTGCGCGGGATGCGGCGGCGTTATTGCGCGGCCAGCGCAAGCGTGATGCGCACCGGCGCAACGCCAGGCGCGCTGTCCGGCGCAAACGCCTTGGCCCAGACCGGGACCGCGGTCTGCAGCGCTTCAACCGAGGTCCAGAGCGGGGCCAGCGCGCGGTCGGTGCGCGGGTCGGCGAGTGCGACGCGGTCGGTCGAGACGATCCGCACCGGCCGGGCATCGCCGGCATCGCGCGCGCTGCCGCGCAGGCAGGCGGGCTCGTAATAGGGCCAGCCATGGCGCGCGCAGTCGGCCGGAAGGTCGGCCCCGTCGGACTTGGTTGCCGCGGACTTGGTTGCGTCGGTCTTGGTTGCCTCAGACTTGGCGGCGGGCACGCTGGCGGCGACTTCCGGGCTGAAGCCCGGCAGCAGGCTGATGGCGGCCGCGAGCAGTCCGGCGGCGGCGATGGCTGAAACCGTCTTCCACATGGTGCGTCCCCGTTCGATCCTGGCGCGGCGTCCTGCCGCTTTGGCCGTCCGGCCCTTCCTGCCCATTAGACGCAGCCGGGCGGCGAATGGTTCACGAGCAAAAGCCTGCGCGAATGCTGAACCTTTCCGGGAGCTTGCGGGTTGTTGCCCTTGCGGGCGGCAGGCCGCCGGGCTAGACCGCCCCCATGCGGTGCATCGCCCTCTATGCCGGGACGTTCGACCCGGTGACCAATGGCCACCTCGATATCGTGGCGGCGGCAACGCGGCTGGCCGACCGGCTGGTGCTGGCCATCGGCATTCATCCCGGCAAGGCGCCGCTGTTCTCGGTCGAGGAACGCGCGGCCATGCTGCTGGAAACCTGCGCCGAGATCGCCAAGACGTCGGGCTGCGAGCTGCATGTCACGACCTTCTCCGACCTGGCGGTGACCGCGGCGGCACGCGAGCAGGCGACGCTCCTGATCCGCGGGCTGCGCGACGGCACCGATCTCGACTATGAAATGCAGATGGCGGGGATGAACGCGGCGATGGCGCCCGCCATCCAGACCGTGTTCCTGCCGGCCGGCACCGCCGTGCGTCCGATCACCGCCACGCTCGTCCGCCAGATTGCGGCCATGGGCGGCGAGGTGTCCCATTTCGTGCCGCCGACGGTCGCCGCGCGCCTGAAGTACAAGTTCGCCAATTAGGCCGACCGGCCGGGCGCCCGCTTCGACCCCCTTGCCGAAGGAGTTTTCATGATCCGTATCGTCGCCGTGATTGCCGCGCTGCTCTGCGCGTGGCCGGCCGCCGCCCAGCCGAAGAGCGATCCGCAGAACACGCTCGTGCTCGACACCACCAAAGGCCAGATCGTGATCGGCCTGCGCGCCGATCTCGCGCCCCGCCATGCCGAGCGCCTCAAGACGCTGGCGCGCGACGGCTTCTACAACAACGCGCCGTTCCACCGCGTGATCGCGGGCTTCATGGCGCAGACCGGCGACGGCGATCGCGGCGACGGGTTCGGCAAGTCGCGCTATCCCAACCTCAAGCAGGAATTTTCCAGCGTGCCCTACAAGCGCGGCATCGTCGGCATGGCGCGGCGCGGCGACAGCGTCGACACCGCGAACTGCCAGTTCTTCATCATGTATACCGACTATCCGAGCCTGAACGGGCAATATACCGTGATCGGCGAGGTCGTTTCCGGCATGGATGTCGTCGACCAGCTCAAGAAGGGCGAGCCGGTCGCCAATCCGGACCGTATCGTCCGCGCCCACATTCTCGCCGACGCACAGAGGTAATCATGGCTCACGATCCCGAAAACACCCTCACGCTCGAAACCACGCAAGGGCCGGTCACCATCGCCATGCGCCCGGACCTGGCGCCCGGCCATGTCGCGCGCATCAAGGAACTGGTGCGCCAGGGTTTCTATGACGGCGTCGTGTTCCACCGCGTGATCGACGGTTTCATGGCGCAGACCGGTGACCCGACCGGCACCGGCACGGGCGGTTCCGGCCAGAAGCTGAAGGCGGAGTTCAATTCCGCCCCGCACGTGCGCGGCACGGTGTCGATGGCGCGCGCGCAGAACCCGGATTCCGGCGACAGCCAGTTCTTCATCTGCTTCGACGATGCCCGATTCCTCGACCGGCAATATACGGTGTGGGGCGAGGTGATCGCGGGCATGGAAAATGTCGACAAGATCAAGCGCGGCGAGCCGGTGCAAAATCCCGACAAGATCGTCAAGGCGACGATGGCGGCTTGAACCGGCGCTCCGCTTGCCGGGAGCGGGTGGCGGGTAAGGCGAGCCGGGAGCGGGGCCTTTTCAGCATGTTTGCAGCACTGGCCCCGCACCCGACATCCCCGCTATCGCCCGGACCTCGACCTCTCCCGGCAAGCGGGGAGCGGTGAAAGGAATGCATGCGCACCGCGGACTTCGATTTCGATCTGCCGCCCGAACGCATTGCCTTGCGGCCGGTCTCCCCGCGCGATGCGGCGCGGCTCATGGTGGTGCGGCCGGGCGCCGCATCGCGCGGGGAGAC
>WBUW01000009.1 GCA_008933495.1 Pseudorhodoplanes sp. | reverse complement strand
GCGCACCTGCTGGTCGGAGGGGCCGGCGGGTGGCACGGACGCCGCCTGCGGTACCGGTGCGGCCGCGGGTGCCGCTGCCCGGAGCCCGCGTCCCGATTGCGCGGCTTCGATGTCGCGCGCCACGACACGTCCGCGCGGCACGGAGCCCTGCACCCGCCCCAGGTCAATGCCGGCCTCCTTCGCCAGGCGTCGCGCCAGCGGCGAGGAAAAGATGCGCGCGCCGCTGCCGTTTGATGGCGCCCTGCCCCTTCCCCGGCCGCGCTTTGCGCGGCGATCGCTCCGCCCTGGGGAGAGGTGAGACGTGGCATTGGCGGCATGGCACCGCCCGCTCCCTCTCCCCCTTGGGGTGAGGGGGCGGCAGCGGTTGCCGCCTTTGCTGCCGGTGCCGCGCGCGCCGCCGCCTTCACGTCTTCGCCTTCGGCGGCCAGAACCGCGATCACCTGATTGACCGGCACGTCCGCGGTGCCGGCGGGCACCACGATCCTGACGAGCGTGCCCTCGTCCACCGCCTCCACTTCCATCGTCGCCTTGTCGGTTTCGATCTCGGCGATCACGTCGCCGGACTTGACCTTGTCGCCTTCCTTCTTGAGCCACTTGGCGAGGTTGCCCTTTTCCATCGTCGGCGACAAAGCGGGCATCAGGATATTGGTCGGCATTGCGGGCTCGCGGCTTACGAAATCGGACCGATGGTCCCGGAATTGGCGGGGGCGTTTATTTCCGCAGCGAAGGCATCGCGGATGCGCTCGGTCACCTGCTGTTCGGCGCCGCTGCCCTCCTGCGCATAGACGCGCGCGACCTGGCGCGCGACATCGGCGAGCAGAATGCCCCAGGCGCGCGGATCGCTGAAGGCGCGCCGCAGCGTCACGTGCAAACCGCCTTCGACGACACCGACGCGCAGGACCTCGACACCGCCCTTGTCGCGCGCGCCCGGCGGAGCCTGCAAAGCGTCATAGCCGGCGGTCATCGCGTCGTCACCGGTAACAGACCGCCTTCGCCGCCGCGATGATTTCGGCAACGGAAGGCAAGGAAAGTTTTTCGAGATTGGCGGCATAGGGCATGGGCACATCCTTGCCCGTGACACGGGTCACCGGCGCGTCGAGATAGTCGAAGGCGCGCTCCATCACGCGTGCGGAAATCTCGGCCCCGATGCCCGATTGCGGCCAGCCCTCTTCCACCGTGACCAGGCGGCCGGTCTTCTTCACCGACTCGATCACGGTGTCGGTATCCATCGGACGCAGCGTACGCAGGTCGATAACCTCGGCCATGATGTGTTTCTTGGCGAGTTCTTCGGCGGCCTTCAGGGCATAGGTCATGCCGACGGAGAAGGAGACGATGGTGACGTTGTTGCCCGGCCGCACCACCTTGGCCCTGCCGATCGGCAGCACATGGTCCTCGATCCTGGGCACGGCAAACGATTGGCCGTAGAGAATTTCGTTCTCCAGGAAGATGACCGGATTGGGATTGCGGATGGCGGCCTTCAAGAGGCCCTTGGCATCGGCGGCGGTATAGGGCGCGATCACGATCAGGCCCGGGATGTGCGAATACCAGGCGGAATAATCCTGGCTGTGCTGGGCGGCGACGCGCGCGGCGGCCCCGTTCGGGCCGCGGAACACGATGGAGGCGCCCATCTGCCCGCCGGACATATAGAGCGTCTTCGCCGCCGAGTTGATGATCTGGTCGATCGCCTGCATGGCGAAATTGAACGTCATGAATTCGACGATCGGCTTTAGGCCCCCGAGCGCGGCGCCGACGCCAAGGCCGGCAAAGCCGTGTTCGGTGATCGGGGTATCGACGACCCGCTGCGCGCCGAATTCCTGCAAGAGCCCCTGGGTGACCTTGTAGGCGCCCTGATATTCGGCGACCTCCTCGCCCATCACGAACACATTCGGGTCGCGGCGCATTTCTTCCGCCATCGCGTCGCGCAGGGCCTCGCGGACCGTCATCGTCACCATCTCGGTGCCGGCGAAGCCGTCGGGCTCTTCTTCGATCTCGGGCTGCGGCAGCAGCACGGGAATGATCGCAGGCGCGTGGATCGAGTTGCCGTCTTCGCCCGGCGGGGCCGATTCGGCCACCTTCTGCCGCTGGGCGACGCCGGGCGCCGTTCCGATCGCGGAGGCATCCTCGCCCTCGCCGAGCAGAACCGCGATCGGGGTATTGACGGCGACTTCGGCGGTGCCTTCCGGAACCAGAATCTTGCCGAGCGTGCCGTCGTCAACCGCTTCCACTTCCATCGTGGCTTTGTCGGTCTCGATTTCGGCGATCACGTCGCCGGTCTTGACGACGTCGCCTTCCTTCTTCAGCCACTTGGCCAGGTTGCCCTTTTCCATCGTGGGCGAGAGCGCTGGCATCAAAATCTGGATCGGCATGGACGCGTCTGTTCCGGTTCGGGGGGCTTGATCGCGGACTAGCGCAGGACGTCGGTATAGAGCTCGGCGGGATCGGGTTCGGGATCGTTGGTGGCGAATTCGGCGGCTTCGTTGACGATGTCGCGCACCTTGCCGTCGATCTTTTTCAAGTCGTCTTCGGTCACCGCTTTGCTCTTCAGAAGACGCTGGCGTACTTGCTCGATCGGGTCCTGCTCGCCGCGGACCTTCTCCACTTCTTCGCGCGTGCGATACTTGGCGGGATCCGACATCGAGTGGCCGCGGTAGCGGTAGGTCAGCATTTCAAGGATGTAGGGACCGTTGCCCCCCCGGCACCACACCACCGCGCGGTCGCCGGCGGCCTTCACGGCGCGCACATCCATGCCGTCGACCTGCTCGCCCGGGATGTTGAAGGAGGCGCCGCGCTTGGAAAAATCGGTCTGCGCCGACGACCGGTGGACCGCCGTGCCCATGGCGTAGCGGTTGTTCTCGATCACATAGACGACCGGCAGCTTCCAGAGCTCCGCCATGTTGAAGCTCTCATAGACCTGGCCCTGGTTGGCTGCGCCGTCGCCGAAATAGGTGACGCAGACATTGTCGTTGCCGCGATACTTGTTGGCAAAAGCCAGCCCGGTGCCGAGCGGAGCCTGCGCGCCGACGATGCCGTGTCCGCCATAGAATTTCTTCTCGACGGAGAACATGTGCATCGATCCGCCCTTGCCCTTCGAATAGCCGCCGCGCCGGCCGGTGAGTTCCGCCATGACGCCCTTGGCATCCATCCCGGTCGCAAGCATATGGCCGTGGTCGCGATAGCCGGTAATGACCTGATCCCCCGGCTTCAGCGCCATCTGCATCCCGACCACGACGGCTTCCTGACCGATATACAGGTGACAGAAGCCG
Organism: Pseudorhodoplanes sp.; assembly: GCA_008933495.1. Classification (GTDB taxonomy): domain Bacteria; phylum Pseudomonadota; class Alphaproteobacteria; order Rhizobiales; family Xanthobacteraceae; genus Pseudorhodoplanes. The sequence goes on along the minus strand of WBUW01000009.1, from coordinate 16,243 downwards.
CCGATCAGGCCCATGCCGTACATCTGGCCGGCCTTCTCCTCGAAGCGACGGATCAGCAGCATTTCGCGATAGGCGCGGAGTTCGTCCTCGGGCGAGAGCACGGCCTGCGCCGCGCCGTTCCCGCCGGATGGCGCCCGCGCCGGTGCGGTTCCTGCCGCCTGCGATTTCCTTGCCGCGACCATGGCGCTCCTCGGGCAAATTATTCGGTCGAATTAGTGTATCCCTTAGCGGAATTCGGCTTACGGCGGAAGAACGAGCCTGGGCGCGCGTGGAATACCAGCGCCTACCGCAATTTTCGTGATGCTGGGACGGGGTCGGCGGCAATATTGCACAAGGCGGCGGCATGGACTGCGGTTGGCCGGCGCAGGCAGCCGCGGTGCTCAAGGCTTGCCGAGCAGCATGGTCACCTCGTCGGGATGCGCGTAGCCGAGCAAAAGCCGCGCGTGCTCGTCCAGCATGTCGGGATCGAGACGGTCGGATCGCAGGAGAGCGACACGCCGTTGCCAGCTTTCGCGCTCCGCCTTCAGTCTTTCGAGGTCGGCGGTGAGTTCGGTGAACTGCGCGTCGATCGCGTGCTTGGCCTTCAGCCCGCGGTTTCCGGTGAAGGCATTGACGCCGAAATATCCGACGAGCAGCGCCGCCATCGTATAGAGGACGAGCGCGGTCAGAACCGAACGCAGGCGTTTGCGCGTGACCATCGCCGCACCATGCGCGACCGCCGTTAAGACCGCTTTAACGGAATCGACAATCGCGCTCCCCGAACGGGATTTCAGCGCACCGCGCGCAGCGCCCCCCGCCCGGCATAGCGGGCCTGCGCGCCAAGCTCCTGTTCGATCCGCAGGAGCTGGTTGTATTTGGCGGTGCGATCCGAGCGGGCGAGCGATCCGGTCTTGATCTGTCCGCAATTGGTCGCAACGGCGAGATCGGCGATGGTGGCGTCCTCCGTCTCGCCCGAGCGGTGCGACATCACGGCGGTATAGGCGGCGCGGTGCGCCATATCGACCGCGGCCAGCGTTTCGGTCAGGGTGCCGATCTGGTTGACCTTGACCAGGATGGAATTGGCGAGGCCCTTCGAAATTCCGTCCGAGAGCCGTGTCACATTGGTCACGAACAGGTCGTCGCCGACGAGCTGGCATTTCGCGCTGATCTTCTCGGTCAGCATTTTCCAGCCGGCAAAGTCGTCCTCGGCCATGCCGTCCTCGATCGAGGCGATGGGGTAGCGCGCGACGAGTTGCGCAAGGTAATCGGCCTGCTGTTGCGGCGACCGGGTCTTGCCCTCGCCTTCGTAACGGTAGGCGCCATCCTTGAAAAATTCCGTCGACGCGCAATCGAGCGCCAGCAGCACGTCATCGCCGGCCTTGTAGCCTGCCTTCTGCACCGCCTGCATAACGAAATCGAGCGCGGCTTCCGCGGTCGGCAGATTGGGCGCGAAGCCGCCCTCGTCGCCGACATTGGTGTTGTGGCCGGCTCCCTTCAGCGCGGCTTTCAGGGTGTGAAAGATCTCCGCGCCCATGCGCAGCGCCTCGGCGAACGAGGACGCACCCACCGGCATGATCATGAATTCCTGAAAATCGATCGGGTTGTCGGCATGCGCGCCGCCATTGACGATGTTCATCATCGGGACCGGCAGCACCCGCGCCGCCGTCCCGCCGACATAGCGATACAGCGGAAGCGCGCTGGCTGCCGCGGCGGCTTTTGCGACCGCCAGCGAAACGCCGAGGGTCGCATTCGCCCCAAGTCTCGATTTGTTCGCGGTGCCGTCGAGCGCGATCAGCGTCTCGTCGATCTTGACCTGCTGCTCCGCATTGAACCCGGCAATGGCATCGTAAATCTCGTTCTCGACCGCGGCGATCGCCTTGCGCACGCCCTTGCCAAGGTAACGTGCCTTGTCGCCGTCACGCAGCTCGACGGCTTCGTGCGCACCGGTGGATGCCCCGGAAGGCACGGCGGCGCGTCCCAGCGATCCGTCTTCCAGGATCACGTCGACTTCAACGGTTGGATTGCCGCGGCTGTCGAGAATTTCGCGGGCGACGATGTCGGTAATGGCGGTCATGGGCAGGCGGTCCCGGTTTGGCGATGGCGCCGCTTCTACAGGATCGATGCCGCAAGGAAAAGCCGGCCGGCGTCTTTCGCCCTGACGGCGAGCCCGGATTGCGTTATAGGCAGTCCGTCATGACCAGAAAGCCTTTGCAACTTGGCCGGCCGGCGGCCATTCCGGCTTCACCGCAAGAGGCGCGGCTCGACCGCGTCCCCAACCCGCATCCTGATACGAATTACCTCGTGCGGTTTGTCGTGCCGGAATTCACGGCACTGTGTCCCATCACCGGGCAGCCCGATTTCGCGCATCTGGTGATCGACTATGTGCCGGTCCGCCATCTGATCGAGTCGAAATCCTTAAAGCTATATCTCAACAGTTTCCGCAATCACGGCGCTTTCCACGAGGATTGCACGGTCTCCATCGGCAAGGCGCTCGTCGCCCTGCTCAAGCCGAGATGGCTGCGGATCGGAGGCTACTGGTATCCGCGTGGCGGAATGCCGATCGACGTGTTCTGGCAGTGGGGCAAATTGCCGGCCGGGATCTGGGTCCCGGATCAGGGCGTGTCGCCCTATCGCGGCCGCGGCTAGGCAACGCTCACGTCGGCCTTGACGGCCTTGGCGACCTTGTCGAATTCGATCAGCGTACGCAGCAGGTCTTCCAGCTCCCGCAGCGGCACCATGTTCGGGCCATCGGACGGCGCCTGGTCCGGGTCCTGATGGGTTTCAATGAAGACCCCGGCGACGCCGACAGCGACGGCAGCGCGGGCGAGTACGGGAACGAATTCCCGCTGTCCGCCCGATGCCGTTCCCTGGCCGCCCGGCTGCTGCACGGAATGGGTCGCGTCGAAAATGACCGGCGCGCCGGTGGCCGCAAGCTGCGGCAAGGCGCGCATGTCGGAGACAAGCGTATTGTAACCGAACGATACACCGCGCTCGGTCACGAGAACGTTGGGATTGCCGGCGTCGGTGATCTTCTCGACCACGTTGCTCATGTCCCAGGGTGCGAGAAACTGTCCTTTCTTGACGTTGATCGCCCGTCCGGTCCGCGCCGCGGCGACCAGCAGATCGGTCTGGCGACAAAGGAAGGCGGGAATCTGCAGGACGTCGACGGCTTCGGCGACCGTCGCGCATTGTCCGGCATCGTGCACATCGGTGAGAACCGGCAACCCGAGACTGGAACGGATTTCGGCAAAAATCGGCAAGGCGGCGTCAAGCCCTACCCCGCGTGCACCCCTGGCGCTCGTGCGGTTGGCCTTGTCGAACGAGGACTTGAATACAAGGCCGATCTTGAGACGGCCGGTGATGTCCTTCAGGGCGGCCGCCATTTCAAGCGCATGGGCGCGGCTTTCGAGCGCGCAGGGCCCCGCGATCAGCGACAGCGGCAGCGCATTGCCGAACCGGACAGCGCCGACGGCGACGACGGGATTGGGACGGGAGAGGCTCATTGCGTTTGTTGCCTGTGCGCGCGGACCATGCGACGCGACGGCGTGCGGGTCAACGGCCCGCGGGCCGGTCCCGCTCGTGGACCAGGGCCCCCGCCACGTAGGTGGCGCGTACGCACCGGTCGTCGCCCAGCGTCATGAGAACCGCCAGGATTTCCTCGATGTCTGCGGCGCGCCCGGTGCGGAATGCGAGCAAGGGCGTGGCGCGCGGATCGAGCACGGCAATATCGGCGTCCTTGCCAGGCGCGAAGGTACCGATTCGGTCGGCCAGATCGAGTGCACGGGCGCCGCCGAGCGTCGCCAGGTAGAACGCCTCCACCGCGCCGATCGGCGCGTCCGCCATTTGCGACACCTTGTAGGCCTCGCCCATGGTGGAAAGCAGGGAGAAGCTGGTCCCGGCGCCGATATCGGTTCCAAGCCCGACCTCCACCGGACGGCGCGGATCGCGAGCCTGGCGCATTCGAAACAGCCCACTCCCGAGGAACAGGTTTGAGCTCGGGCAGTGCGAAAGCGCCGTTCCGCTTTCGTGGCATCGGCACAAGGCCGACTCGTCGAGATGGATTCCGTGCGCGAGCACGGCGCGGCGCCCGGTCAGGCCGTAATGCGAATAGACATCGAGATAGTCGGCGCGCTCCGGGAACAATTCACGCACCCAGGCGATCTCGTTGCGGTTCTCGGCAATATGCGTATGCAAGTGCGCATCGGGATATTCGCTCCAAAGCGCGCCTGCCAGTTCGAGCTGTTCGGGCGTGCTGGTGGCGGCAAAGCGCGGGGTGATGGCATAGCGGCAGCGGCCGCTCTTGTGCCATTTGCGCAGCAGCGCCTTGGAAAGGTCGTATCCGGATTGCGCGGTGTCGCGCAGCCGCTCGGGCGCGTTGCGGTCCATCAGGACCTTGCCCGCGATCAGCAACATGTTGCGTTTCGAAGCCTGCTCGAAAATTGCGTCGACCGAACCAGGGTGCACGGAACAGAAGACGAGCGCTGCGGTGGTGCCGTGCCGAAGCAGCTCATCGCAAAACACCGCAGCCGTCCGTCTCGCCTCATCGGGATCGGCGAACGCAAGTTCGGCGGGAAAGGTGTAGCGCTCCAGCCAATCGAGGAGCTGGCGGCCGTGCGCGCCGATAATTCCGGTTTGCACATAGTGAACGTGCGTGTCAACGAAGCCCGGGACGATGAGGCAATCGGAAAAGTCCGCGACGGCGCAATCGCGCGGCAGCCGCTGGTGCAGCGCGCGATGCGCGCCGACCGCTTCCAGGATGCCGTCCCTGCAGACCAGGAGGCCGTCGCTTTCATAGCGGAACGCGCGCGCGCCGGCCAGAAACGGGTCGTCCGTACAATAAGCCAGCGGGCCGCGTAGCGCTGTGATCATGCTTGCTCGAACGCGATGGTCGCACCGAGCGCTTCGCCGGGCGGAACGATCATTCGCCCGATATGCTCGGCAAACGGCACCCCGCCGGACGCAAGTGCCGCGCGGCCGGCTGCAAGATCGCGGGTCTTGAATCGAATTGCGGCAATCCGCATTCCGTTGTCGACCGGCGGGGCCCTATGCCCGAAATGGCTTTCGAACGCCTTGGGGTCCATGATCTGGATGTCGCCGCGCGCGGTGCTCGCGGAAATTCCGCTCGATGTCGAATGCAACGCGCGTACGCCGGAGAAGGCCGACAGAAAGATGTGATAGTCGGAGGGATTGTCGGCAACGAGCACGGCCGCGGCAACGCCGCAGACGCCGTTGGCATGCCGCTGGAAGGCCGGATTCCAGAAATTGTCCGGGAAATGCTGCTGGCAGACCGCAAATCCCGCTTCGGCCGCCGGCGCGCAGCGGGCGAAGGCGAGCGAGAATGCAACCGCGACCGGCGAACCATCGGGCCGCCGGCCTTCACGTTCGAACCGCAGGACGTCGGAGGCCGAAATGTGGGCCGCGGCGAACGTTTTCTGATCGGCGGCGGCATCGAGGCTTTCCAGTATCAGCATGGAAAGTCCGTCGCCGCGCGCAACGAATTCCCCATTGAATCGGCCAAACAGCCGTGAAAAGCCATCCTCGCCGAGCTTGCCGGGCTCCGCGAGCGTGAGGATTTCCACGAAAAATCCCGGCATCTGCACGACGTGATTGTGCGTGCCCCAGGGGTGCCGGTTGCGCACGCCGACGGTGAAGCCGAGGCGGCGGTAGAGCGCCGCGCCCGCGTCGAGGTCGCGGACGGCGTGAACGAGGTGATCGAGGCCGCGTCGCATGGCCGGGAATGCCGATTGTGAACCCGCTCCCTCATGGCGAATCGGGCCGCCGGCATCAACCGCCTTTTCCACCGGCGGCCCTCGTCGATACGCGCCGGCGCGAATGCCGGCCGTGGCGACCGGGATATGGCGCGGCTGGCCAATGCCTTAGCCGGGGCGCCGGGGCCGGCCGCGGGCGGGGCCGGCCGTTACGAAAAATTGATCCAGATCAAAGACCGCGTGTTGCCGCTCCCCGCAATTTCGATTGCGTAGGCAACCGATGCTCCGCGCGCGGAGGGGGAAAATTCAATGGCAAAAGCGACCGCAGCCCACGCCGGCCACGACACGCACGGCCATCCGACCGGGTGGCGGCGTTACCTATATTCGACCAACCACAAGGATATCGGCACCCTTTACCTGGTTTTCGCGATCGTGGCGGGGATCGTCGGCGGCGTGCTTTCGCTCGGCATGCGGCTTGAGCTGCAACAGCCCGGCATGCAGGTTTTCGCGAGCGCCCACACCTTCAACGCGTTCGTGACCGCGCACGGCCTGATCATGGTGTTCTTCATGATCATGCCGGCGCTGATCGGCGGCTTCGGCAACTGGATCGTGCCGCTGATGATCGGCGCCCCGGACATGGCCTTCCCGCGCATGAACAACATCTCGTTCTGGTTCTTGCCCAGTTCGCTGACGCTTCTCGTCATCTCGCTGTTTGTCGAGGGCCCGCCCGGCGAACCGGGCGTGGGCGCCGGCTGGACGGTTTATGCGCCGCTGTCGACAAGCGGCCACCCGGGGCCGGCGATGGACTTTGCCATTCTCTCGCTGCACTTGGCCGGTGCCTCCTCGATCCTCGGCGCGATCAACTTCATCACCACCATCTTCAACATGCGCGCGCCGGGCATGACGCTGCACAAGATGCCGCTGTTCGTGTGGTCGGTGCTGGTGACTGCGTTTCTATTGCTGCTGTCGCTGCCGGTGCTCGCCGGCGCGATCACGATGCTGCTCACCGACCGCAATTTCGGAACGACGTTCTTCTCACCGGAAGGCGGCGGCGATCCGGTCCTGTTCCAGCATCTGTTCTGGTTCTTCGGGCATCCGGAAGTCTATATCCTGATCCTGCCCGCCTTCGGCATCATCAGCCAGATCGTGGCGACCTTCTCGCGCAAGCCGGTGTTCGGCTATCTCGGCATGGCCTATGCCATGGTCGCGATCGGCGGCATCGGCTTCATCGTCTGGGCGCACCACATGTACACGGTCGGCATGTCGACGGCGACCCAGGCCTATTTCGTCGCCGCCACGATGGTGATCGCGGTGCCGACCGGCGTGAAGATTTTCTCCTGGATCGCCACCATGTGGGGCGGCTCGATCGAGTTCCGCACGCCCATGCTGTGGGCGATCGGGTTCATCTTTCTGTTCACCATGGGTGGCGTGACCGGCGTGGTGCTGGCCAATGCCGGCATGGACCGTGTGCTGCACGACACCTATTACGTCGTCGCGCATTTCCACTACACGATGTCGCTCGGCGCGACGTTCGGCATTTTCGCCGGCTGGTATTACTGGTTCCCGAAAATCACCGGGTATTGCTATCGCGAATGGCTCGGCCGGCTGCATTTCTGGCTGTCCTTCATCGGCGCCAATCTGATCTTCTTCCCGCAGCACTTTCTCGGGCTGGCCGGCATGCCGCGCCGCATCGCCGATTATCCCGACGCGTATGTCGGGTGGAATCTGATCTCGTCGGTCGGCTCGTATGTCTTTGCCGCCGGGCTGCTGGTGTTCTTTCTGACGATGGTTCTTGCGTTCCGCAACAAGGAGCGGGCCGCGAACAATCCCTGGGGCGCCGGCGCCACCACCCTGGAATGGACGCTGTCTTCGCCGCCGCCCTTCCATCAGTTCGAGAAACTGCCGCGGATCCGGTAGACCCCGTCATACCCGAACATGGCAACACCCTCTCCGCCGGAGCGGGCGTTGTCGTTTTCAGCGAGCCGTGAGGCAGTCCGTCACACCAGCCGGCTTTGCTCCACCGCCGCCTCGATGAACGAGGCAAACAGCGGATGCGGCTCGAACGGCCGCGACTTCAGCTCGGGGTGGAATTGCACGCCGATGAACCAGGGATGGTCCTCGTATTCGATGATTTCGGGAAGAATCCCGTCGGGCGACAGTCCTGAAAAGCGCATCCCGTGCTGTTCCAGCCGGCCGCGGTAATTGGTGTTGACCTCGTAGCGATGCCGGTGGCGCTCGGAAATTTCGGTCGTGCCATAGATGCCGGCGACCCGGCTGCCGCGCGCCAGAATGGCCGGATAGGTGCCAAGCCGCATGGTGCCGCCGAGGTTGCCTTGCGTGGTGCGCTTCTCCAGCGTGTTGCCCTTGAGCCATTCGGTCATCAGGCCGACCACGGGTTCCCTGGTCGGGCCGAATTCGGTCGAATTGGCTTCCATGATGCCGCACAGGTTGCGGGCCGCCTCGACGACGGCCATCTGCATTCCAAAACAGATCCCGAAATAGGGCACGCTGCGCTCGCGCGCGAACCGCGCCGCCCGGATCTTTCCTTCCGCGCCGCGCTGGCCAAATCCGCCCGGCACGAGGATGCCGTTGACGTGTTCCAGAAACGGTGCGGGATCTTCGTTCTCGAAGACTTCCGACTCGATCCAGTCCAGATTGACTTTGACCTTGTTCGCGATCCCGCCGTGCGACAGAGCTTCGATCAGCGACTTATAGGCGTCCTTCAGGCCGGTATATTTGCCGACAACGGCAATCGTCACCTGCCCTTCCGGATTGCGGATGCGCTCGTTGATCCAGCGCCAGGTCGACAAATCCGGTTCGCCGCGGATTTCGATCCCGAACGCCGCCAGCAATTCGGTATCCAGTCCCGCGGCATGATAGGCCTCCGGCACGGCATAGATGTTGTCGACGTCGCGTGCCTCGATCACCGCGCTCTCGCGCACATTGCAGAACAGGCCGAGTTTGCGGCGTTCTTCGGGCGGGATCGGGCGGTCGGTCCGGCAAAGCAGGATGTCGGGCTGAATCCCGATCGAACGCAACTCCTTGACCGAATGCTGGGTCGGTTTGGTCTTCAGTTCGCCGGCACTCGGAATGAATGGCAGCAGTGTGAGATGGATATAGACGGCGCGGCCGCGCGGCAGGTCGTTGCCCAATTGCCGGATCGCTTCGAAAAACGGCAAACCTTCGATGTCGCCGACCGTGCCGCCGATTTCGCACAGGACGAAATCGTAGCCGTCATTGCCCTCGCAGATGAAGTCCTTGATTGCATTGGTGACGTGGGGAACGACCTGGATGGTGGCGCCGAGATAGTCGCCGCGCCGTTCCTTGGCGAGAATATCCTGATAGATGCGCCCGGTCGTGATGTTGTCCTGCCGGTTGGCAGGGCGGCCGGTGAAGCGTTCGTAGTGGCCGAGGTCGAGGTCGGTCTCCGCGCCGTCGTCGGTGACGAACACTTCGCCATGCTGGTATGGCGACATCGTTCCAGGATCGACGTTCAGATAGGGGTCGAGCTTGCGCAGCCGCACCTTGTAGCCGCGCGCCTGCAGCAGCGCCCCGAGCGCCGCCGAAGCCAGCCCCTTGCCCAGTGATGAGACCACGCCGCCGGTGATGAAGACGTACCGCGTCATGGGGCTCAACCTCTAACCTAGCCGTATCGATTCGACGAGGCCTTCCGCCATCGCCGCGGGCGCCCTGTCCCAAAAATTCGAAGGGCCGGTTTCCCGGCCCTCCCTTGGACGTTCTATTGCGAACGCGGCACCTGCGGGCCCTGCTGGGCCGGCGGCTGTCCCTGCTGGCGCAACTGGTCGAGGACGCCGCCGCTTCCGGTGCCCAAAGGCGCGGGCGGCGCGCCAGCCGGCGCACGGGCCGGCGCTCCGCCGCTACCCAGGATCGAGCTTGGCCGCCGGTCGTACCCGGCCAGGATCGACAGCACGAGGCTGGTCACGAAAAAGACCGCAGCCAGAATGGCAGTGGTCCGCGACAGCAGATTGGTGGTACCGCGCGAGGACATGAAGCCGCCGCCGCCGCCCATGCCGAGCCCCCCGCCCTCCGAGCGCTGCAGCAGGACAAGCCCGACCAGGGCCAGCACAATCATGAGGTGGACGACGATAACGACGGTCTGCATGGTCCAAAAATCCGGTCGCGGCGGCGCTGGAAGCCAACGTCCTTCAACCGCAGATATAGGAGGTCGGGCGGCTCTGTACACGATCCGGGGCGCGATTTCCACCCCGGCGGATTTCAGGCATACGCCGCCGCAATTCCCAGAAAGTCGGCGGCTTTCAGGCTCGCGCCACCGACCAGGGCGCCGTTCACGTTGCGCACGGCCAGCAAGTCGCGGGCATTCGACGGCTTCACGGAGCCGCCGTAGAGAATCCGGATGCCCGGCCCGCCGGAGGGATCGCGCGCGGTCAGAAATTGCCGGATGAAGGCATGGACCTCTTCAACATCGGCGGGTCCGGGCGTGACCCCGGTTCCGATCGCCCAAACGGGTTCGTAGGCGATCACCAGGCTCGCGGCGTCGAGGCGCTCGGGCAACGAACCCTGAAGCTGCTTTTCCAGCCGCACCAGCGTTGCGCCGGCGTCGCGCTCCTGCTTGGTCTCGCCAATGCACAGGATCGCGATGAGCCCCGCGCGCATCGCGGCCATTGCTTTGGCCTTGACCGCAGGGTCGTCCTCCTGGTGATAGAAGCGGCGCTCGGAGTGGCCGACGATCACCGCCTGACCGCCGCAATCGGCGATCATTTCCGCCGAAATGTCACCGGTAAACGCGCCGGCCGGTTCGGCATGGCAATCCTGCGCGCCGATGAGGACGGGCGCCCCCCTGGCGATCGCGGCAAAGCGCGCCAGCAATGTCGCCGGCGGGCACACCATGAGGTCGGCTTCTGCCGCGATACCCGCGGCGCCCGCGATGATTGCTTCCAGCTCGCCGGCGGACGCGGACAATCCATTCATTTTCCAGTTGCCTGCGACCAGCGGACGCGGTGCGGTTGCCATATCTGCTCCCCATTCCCGGCGATTTGACGCTGCGGTTAGCAAACGGACCGGTTTCGTGCCAGTGTTTCCGTCATATTGCGGTGCGCAACCGTGATCCTTATGATGCGCGCGATTTTGCCCTCCCCACAATGAGATAATGCAAGGCCATGCTTCGAGGTATCAGGACGGCCACGGCCAATTGGCTTGGACGTGTCATCACCGGAATCATTCTGGGTCTGATCGCGATCAGTTTCGCGATCTGGGGCATCGGCGATATTTTTCGCGGATTCGGGCAATCGACGGTCGCCTCGATCGGGCGCAGCGACATCACGATCGAGCAGTTCCGCACCACCTATAACGAGCGGCTCCAGCAGCTTGCCCGTCAGCTTGGTCGGCCGATCACGCCCGACCAGGCGAATGCGCTCGGCCTGCCGCGGCAATTGCTCGGCCAGATGCTCGCCGAATACGCCCTCGACGAAGATGCGCGGCGCATGCGATTGCGGCTCTCGGACGCCGATATCGCCAGGAAAATCATGGCCGATCCGACCTTCCGCGGCCCGACCGGCCAGTTCGACCGCTCCCGCTTCGACATGATCATCCGGCAGGCCGGCTATTCCGAGGCGCGCTTTGTCGCCGAGCAGCGCAAGCTGCTGTTGCGCCGCGAGGTCGCCGAAACGCTGGCCGGATCGCTTGCGGTCCCGCAGACCACGATTGCCGTGCAATATCGTTTCGTCAACGAAGAGCGTACCATCGATTATGTCGTGTTCGACGCGGCGCAAGCCGGCGAAATCCCCGCGCCGTCGGCCGACGAGCTGACGCGCTATTTCAACGAGCGCAAGGCGGTCTTCCGCGCGCCCGAATATCGCCGTCTGGAAGTCTTTGTGCTGTCGCCGGACGACAGCGCGCGGCTTGCTGCCGTGTCCGATGCCGACGCGCGCAAGGCCTATGATGAAAAGCGCAGCCGCTACGTCACCCCCGAACGTCGCCAAGTCCAGCAAATTCCCTTCCCCACCATCGAGGAAGCGCGGGCGGCCGCGGAAAAAATCGCGGCCGGCACGACCTTCGAACAGGTGGCAACCGAACGCGGCCTCAAGGATGCGGACATCGATCTCGGCACGGTGACCAGGGCCGGGATGCTCGATGCGGCCGTGGCCGACGCCGCATTCAAGCTCCCGGCCGGCAAGGTGAGCGAGCCGGTACAGGGGCGCTTCGGAGTGGTCCTGGTACGCACGATCAAGGTCGAACCGGAGAAGGTGCAGCCGTTCGAGGAGGTTTCCGACGCATTGAAACGCGAAATCGCCGCCGAGCGTGCGAAAGCCGAAATTGCCGATCAGCACAACAAGATCGAGGATGAACGCGGCGCCGGCTTGCCGCTCGCCGAGATTCTCAAGAAATTCGGCCATACCCCGACCCGCATCGAGGCCGTGGATCGCTCCGGACGCGGTCCGCACGGCCAGCCGGTGAAAGGCCTGCCGGCGAACCCGGAACTGCTTGCGCGCGCGTTCGGCTCGGATGTCGGCATCGAAAACGATGTCCTGCAACTGCCCGGCGGAGGCTATGCCTGGGTTGAGGTGATGGCGGTGACGCCGTCCAAGGAGCGCGGCCTCGACGAGGTGAAAGACCGCGTCGTCCAGCGCTGGCGCGACGACGAGATTGCCAAGCGGATCAAGATCAGGGCGGATGCGTTCGCGGAAAAGCTCAAGAGCGCGGGCTTCGCCGAGGCTGCGGCCGCGGCATCGCTGCGGCCGCAATCGACCTGGGGGCTCAAGCGCGGACAGTCCAATTCGGCGATCCCGGCGAAAGTGGTCGATGAGATTTTCCGAACGGCAAAAGACGGAATCGGCAATGTGGAAGCCGAGCGGCCGACGACGCGCTTTGTATTTCGCGTGAGCGAGGTGAAGGTGCCCACGCTCGATCCTGCTTCGCCCGAAGCCAAGCGCATCGGCGAACTGGTTCGTACTTCGCTGTTCGAGGAAATCCTCGGCCAATATGCCGCGTATCTGCAAAGCGAGCTCGGCACGCGGGTCAACGAGCGTGCGCTCAACCAGATCCTGACCGGATCGGCCAACTGACATCACCAATGAAAGTCGAACCGGAGCTCCGTACGTTTGCCGAGCGCTATGCGCGCGGCGAACCGCAAGTCGTATGGACGACGCTCGTCGCCGACCTGGAAACGCCGGTATCGGCCTTCTTGAAGATCGCCGGCGCGCGGCCGATGAGCTTCCTGCTCGAATCGGTGGAAGGCGGCGCGGTCCGCGGGCGCTATTCGGTCATCGGGCTTGAGCCCGACCTGATCTTCCGCGCGCAAGGCGCGCAGGCGGAGATCAACCGCGATCCGGCGCGCGATGAGAAAGCGTTCACGCCCTTGGCCGCGCCGCCGCTCGCCGCGCTGCGCATGTTGATCGACGAAAGCCGCATCGCCTTGCCCGACGCCTTGCCGCCGATGGCTGCCGGCGTTTTCGGCTATCTCGGCTACGACATGGTCCGGCAGATGGAGCGGCTGCCGCCGCCCAATCCCGATGTCCTGGATACGCCGGATGCAATCCTGATCCGCCCGACCCTGGTGGTGGTATTCGACGCCGTGAAGGATTCGATCACGGTCGTGACGCCGGTGCGCCCTCTGCCCGGCGTGTCGGCACAGGCCGCATTGTCGCGCGCAACCGATCGCATTTCCCGCGTTGTCGATGCGCTCGACCGCCCGCTCGACAAGTCGGCGACGGATGCAGATGCCGGGCCGATCGCTCTGGCGCCGAAGTCCAACACGACCCCGGAAGAATATCGCGCGATGGTCCTGCGCGCGAAAGAATATATCCTGGCGGGCGACATCTTTCAGGTCGTGCTGTCGCAGCGTTTCGAGGCGCCGTTCGGGCTGCCCGCCTTTTCGCTCTATCGGGCGCTCCGGCGGGTCAACCCGGCGCCGTTCCTGTACTTCCTGGATTTCGGGACGTTTTCGGTCGCGGGCTCGAGTCCGGAAATCCTGGTGCGTACGCGGGCGGGACGCGTCACGATCCGTCCGATCGCCGGCACCCGCGTGCGCGGGGCGACGCCCCACGAGGATATCGCGCTTGAGAAGGAGTTGCTCGCCGATCCGAAGGAACGCGCCGAGCACCTGATGCTGCTCGACCTCGGGCGCAACGACGTCGGGCGCGTTGCCAGGATCGGCAGCGTCAAGGTCACCGACCAGTTTTTCATCGAGCGCTACAGTCAGGTGATGCACATCGTGTCGAATGTCGAGGGTGATCTGGCCGCCAATCGCGATGCCCTCGACGCGCTGACCGCCGGCTTTCCGGCCGGAACCGTTTCAGGTGCGCCCAAAATCCGTGCCATGGAAATCATCGACGAGCTTGAGAAGGAAAAACGCGGCATTTATGCCGGCGCCGTCGGGTATTTTTCGGCCGCCGGCGATATGGATACCTGCATCGTCCTGCGGACCGCGGTGATCAAGGACGGCACGATGTACGTGCAGGCCGGCGCCGGCATCGTCGCCGACAGCGATCCGGCCTCCGAGCAGCAGGAATGCATCAACAAGGCCAAAGCGCTCTTCCGCGCGGCCGACGAGGCGCGCCGCTTTGCAAGCTCGGCCGGGCGCGGTCAATAGGCCCGTCCGGCGCGGGCTCCCTTGACCCCTTTCCCACCCGCGTCTAAGACCCGGAACACGCAAGAAAAACCGGGCCTCATGATCGTCCTGATCGACAACTATGACAGCTTCACCTTCAATCTCGTCCATTGCCTGGGCGGGTTGGGGGCGGATGTGGCCGTCTATCGCAACGATCGGATCTCCGCGGACGAGGTGATTGCCATGCGTCCGGACGCGATCGCGCTCTCGCCCGGCCCGTGCACGCCGAACGAAGCCGGCATCTGCCTCGATCTGATCCGGAAGGCGTCGCCGTCGGTTCCGATGTTGGGGGTTTGTCTCGGCCACCAGGCCATGGGGCAGGCGTTTGGCGGCCAGGTGGTTCGCGCGCCCGTTCCCGTTCACGGCAAGCTTTCCGAGGTCCGCCACCAGGGCCGGAGCGTGTTTCGCGGCATCAACCGCCCGTTCAAGGCGACACGTTATCACTCGCTGGTCGTGGACCGCGCGACAATGCCGGATGAGCTGGAAATCACCGCTGAAGCGGATGACGGGCTGGTGATGGGGCTCGCGCACAGATCGCGTCCGCTCCATGGTATCCAGTTCCATCCCGAAAGCATCGCCTCCGAGTACGGCGATCTCATCCTGAAGAATTTTCTCGAACTGGCCGCCGCTTGGAACGCAGCGCGCCGGGACGCGGGCAAGGCCCGCCAGATTGCCTGACGGGGACATGCCGTGATCGACGAATTCAAGGCGCTGATTGCCAAGGTCGCCACCGGCGCCACGCTCACGCGCGAGGAAGCCGCCAGTGCGTTCGACCGCATGATGTCGGGCGAAGCCACCCCTTCGCAAATGGGCGCTTTGCTGATGGGGCTGCGCGTACGCGGCGAGACCGTTGACGAAATCACCGGCGCGGTGAGCGCGATGCGCGCCAAGATGCTGCAGGTGGACGCGCCGCCGAACGCGGTCGACGTTGTCGGTACCGGGGGCGATGCGTCCGGTTCGTACAACATATCGACCTGCGCGGCCTTTATTGTGGCCGGCGCCGGCATCCCGGTCGCCAAACACGGCAACCGCGCGCTGTCTTCGCGCTCGGGCGCCGCGGACGTTCTGTCCTCGCTCGGGGTCAGGATCGACCTTGCGCCGAACATGGTCGGACGCTGCATCCGGGAAGCCGGGATCGGGTTCATGTTTGCCCCGGCCCATCACCCGGCGATGAAAAATGTCGGGCCGACGCGCATCGAGCTTGGCACCCGCACCATTTTCAACCTGCTCGGTCCGCTCTCCAATCCCGCCGGCGTGAAACGGCAACTCGTTGGTGTGTTCTCGCGGCATTGGATCGAGCCGTTGGCGCGGGTGCTGCAAAATCTCGGTTCGGACAGCGTATGGGTGGTGCACGGTTCTGACGGTCTTGACGAGATCACCTCGTCCGGCCCGACTTATGTGGCGGCGCTGAAGGACGGCAAAATCACCACGTTCGAAATCACGCCGGAAGACTGCGGGATCAAGGCGGCAAAGCCGGAAGCCCTGCGCGGCGACGATGCGGATGCCAACGCCAAGGCGCTGAAGGATGTTCTGGATAACAAAGATGGCGCCTATCGCGACGTTTCCATCATCAATGCGGCGGCGGCGCTCATGGTCGCGGGCGCGGCCGGCAGCTTGAAAGAAGGCGCGGCCCTCGCCCACACGTCCCTGCAATCGGGCGCAGCCAAAGAGCGTCTCGCGCGGCTGGTCGCCGTATCGAACTCCTAGGACCGGGGCGGCATGGCCGACATCCTCGCCAAGATCGAAGCCTACAAGCGCGAGGAAATCGCCGCGGCCAAGGCTTTGCGCTCCGCCGCCGTGCTGGAGCGCGACCTTCGTGGCGCGGACGCTCCGCGCGGTTTCCTGCGGGCAATCGAACGCCGGATCGCCGGCGGCGACTATGCGCTGATTGCCGAAATCAAGAAGGCCAGCCCGTCCAAGGGATTGATTCGCGCGGATTTCGATCCGCCCGCGCTAGCGCGCGCCTACG
>WBUW01000449.1 GCA_008933495.1 Pseudorhodoplanes sp. | reverse complement strand
CGGTCGCGCGTCCGAACGCCTGACGGCCGCCGGCAAGGCGCCGATGCAGCGCCACGAGGGCGGCTATTATATTCGCCTCTTGGCCGTCGACCGGCCGGGGACGGCGGCGGCGATCGCCACCCGGCTCGCCGAGCAGCAGATTTCACTGGAATCGATCGTGCAGCGCCATCGCGGCGCCCCGCCGGCCGGCGGCCAGGATGCGCGTGCGGCGAGTGCGCCGGTCCCGGTCATTCTTATTACCTATGCGACCACCGAGGATGCGGTGCGGCGCGCGCTTGACGCCGTCAAGGCGGACAAAGTGATATCCGGCGAGCCGCAATTGATCCGGATCGAAAAAAACCGATAGAAAGGCCGAATAGCCGTGCGACCAGGGGGGAACCGTTCGATGTCGACAACAATCACGATCCAGCCGCATCTTGCGCTCGAACGCATCCTGTCGCTTGAAATCGTCCGCGTGACCGAGCGGGCGGCGGTCGCGGCCGCGATGCTGCGCGGCCACGGCAACGAAATGGCTGCCGACCAGGCTGCGGTCGACGCCATGCGGCGCGAACTCAACAAATTGCCGATCGAAGGCACGGTCGTCATCGGCGAAGGCGAGCGCGACGAGGCGCCGATGCTGTTCATCGGCGAGACGGTCGGTACCCAGACCGGCCCCAAGGTCGACATTGCGGTCGATCCGCTTGAGGGCACGACGCTCTGCGCCAAGAACATGCCGGGCGCGATCGCGACCATGGCCATGGCCGAGTCCGGCACGCTGCTCAACGCCCCCGACGTCTATATGGAAAAGATCGCGATCGGGCCGGGCTATCCGGCCGGCGTGGTCGATCTCGACGATCCCGCCGACGTCAGCATCCGCAAGCTTGCCAAGGCCAAGGACGTCAAGCCCGCCGAAATCACCGCGCTCATCCTCGAGCGGCCGCGCCATGCCGACATGATCGCGGCCGTGCGCAAGACCGGAGCCGCGGTGCGGCTGATCACCGACGGCGACGTCGCCGGCGTGATCCATTGCGCCGATCCGGCCACCACCGGGATCGACATCTATATGGGCATCGGCGGCGCCCCCGAAGGCGTGCTGGCGGCGGCGGCGCTGCGCTGCATCGGCGGGCAGATGCAGTGCCGGCTCGTGCTCGACAGCGAGGAGAAGCGCGATCGCGCGACCAAGATGGGCATCAAGGACCCGCGCAAGAAATACCAGATCGAGGACATGGTGAAAGGCGACTGTCTGTTCGCGGCGACCGGGGTGACCGACGGATCGCTTCTGCGCGGCGTGCGCTTCAGGAAGGACCTGATCCAGACCGAGACGGTGGTCATGCGTTCGGTCACCGGCACCGTGCGCTGGATCCGGGCCGACCACCGCCAGCTCGACAAATTCTATCTGGATTGAGCCCGCGCTACGCCATGCCCGGGCACCCGGGCCCGGCCGAAGGCCGGCCCGCGCACAAACCTGACCCGGGCATCCATCGGC
This sequence comes from Pseudorhodoplanes sp., assembly GCA_008933495.1. Lineage (GTDB taxonomy): Bacteria > Pseudomonadota > Alphaproteobacteria > Rhizobiales > Xanthobacteraceae > Pseudorhodoplanes. The sequence continues at coordinate 1,509 of WBUW01000449.1, read as the reverse complement.
TTTTGAAGATGGATGCCGGAGCAAGTCCGGTAAAGACCCGGCGATTCAGCCAAGCGCGCGTATAACGTCGCAGGCGATGCAGGTGGTTTCCGGGATCGCGGGCAAATGCCATGCGCCCGATTGATGGAGAATGACAGATGCCTCCAGCCGATCTGACGATTCGTCCGCTCGTGCCGTCCGAACGCGCGGCCTGGGAGCCGCTGTGGCAGGGCTATCTCGACTTCTACCGGTCGACGGTCGCGCCCGGAAACAATGACGTCCTGTGGGCGCGCATCCATGACCCGGCCGAACCCATTTTCGCGCTCGGCGCCGATCGCGGCGGCCGCCTGATCGGGATCGCGCATTACATCTTTCATCGCTCGTGCTGGACGGTCGGCGACTATTGCTATCTGCAGGACCTGTTCGTGGCCCCCGATGTGCGCGGCGGCGGGGCCGGGCGGGCGCTGATCGCAGCGGTTGAACGGGCCGCGCGCGAAAAGGGCGCAAGCCGCATCCACTGGCTGACCAAGGACGACAACCACAGCGCACGGGCGCTCTACGACACCGTGGCGGAACGCTCCGGTTTCATCCAGTATCGCAAGCTCTTCTGACCCTGTTTCTGCCGTCCTCGGAGCCGAGGCTGGCAAGCTGTCGAGGTCGTCATTATAATAACAAGAGATTCCGAGGAACGGCATTATGGCCAGCGGGCATTATGTGACCAGCGTGCAGTGGCTGCATCAGCAAGGTAGGCACCGCCTGGTTATCAGGCTTGCGGGCTTCTTCGTGCAGTTGTTGGTCGGCGCGGTGTTGTTTGCTCTGGTCTTGCTGCCTGTCGTCGCCCTGAACTATGCCGTCATATATTTTCGGCAGCTTGGCGTCGAAGCGGTGATCGTCGACTCGATGACGGCGATCGGATATCTCATCACCGCCGCAGATATTCTGCTGTTCCTTATCTTTGTGGTGACGAGTGGTCTTCACGCTTTTCGAAAATGAGCAAGAGCGCTCGCCGATCGCGAACGCCCGCCCGCCGAGGCACCCAAATTGCGGGGCGACGCCCCGCCCGCACCGGTCAAGAGGAATTCCTGTCACGGCATGTGCTGCAAAGCGCGCAATTTGTTTTTCTCATTGAAACCGTGCTCAATACAGCCGTGTTTCTGACCATAGCCGGCGTCGCGGTCGGCCTAAGCGAACTCGTCGATCTGATGAAGGTGCGCCGATTCAATTCGGTTATCGTTTTCTTCGTTCAAATTGCCGAATATCTGCTGTTTTTCTGCGACATGCTTTGGTTTGTCGTATTTCTCGGTATCTCGACCTATCGCGCATTGGTGAACATCATCCGGAGGGCATGAACGGTGTCTCGCATGTCACAGAGCGTGGCTGCGCCCATGACGCCCGCTTTGGCCACGATGCCTGAGGTGCGAACGCGCCTCTTTCTCGGCGTGGAGCAGTCCGCGTGCGGGCGGTCTTGGCGCGACCGCCTCGACGCGCGCGGCGCGGCCCGTGCGCTCGCCATCGCGCAGCGGCACGGGC
>WBUW01000448.1 GCA_008933495.1 Pseudorhodoplanes sp. | reverse complement strand
CCGCGAACGCAAACCGGCCGGCGTCGCCGGGCTTCCGTCGGCGGCAGGCAGGGTGTAAGGACCTGCCGTGCCCCGGATGTTCGCCCGATTTCGCCTCGCCAGCGCCGTGATTGCCATCACGGTTGCTTATGCGCTGGCGTTGCAGCTTCTGCTCGGCGCCGTTCTCGGGGCGCAAGCCAACGCGGAGGGCGGCAATCCCTTCGTCATCTGCTACGGGACCATCGCCGGGACCGACGGCGACCCGGCGGCACCGGCCAAGATCAATCACGATTTCTGCGCCCTTGCCTGCGCGCATGCGCTCGCAGGCACCGCCGTCCTGCCGGCAAGTGCCGCGGTCGCGCCCGCGGCGCCGGCCGGCGCGGCGATGCGCGAAAACCCGTGCGCGGCTTTCGTTCTGGCGCGCGCCCCCTCGCCGCGATTGTCGCAGGGCCCTCCTCCGGGTGCGTGAACGCATGCTGCCGGACACGGGCAGCCCGCCACACCCCCGATTGAGGAGAAAATCATGTCACGTCATCACCGCGCCATGCGCGCGTTTTCCGCCGCGTTGTCGCTTCCGTTCGTTGCCGCTGCCTTCGCTCACCTGATGCTTCCGGCGCCGGAAGCAAAAGCCGGCGCATCGGCAAACGCCCGTATCATCCTTGCGCAGGCCATGCCGCACGCCGCTGCCGGCGCCAGGACCTACAAGATCGGCAATCTGGTCATCGAGGCGCCCTGGACGCGGGCGACGCCGGGCGGCGCAAAGGTCGCCGGCGGCTACATGAAGATCGCCAATTCCGGCAAGGAGCCGGACCGCCTAGTCGGCGGTTCGTTCGTACGCTCGGGCCGTTTTGAGGTGCATGAAATGTCGCTGGAAGGCGACATCATGAAAATGCGCCCGCTCGCCAGGGGCCTCGAAATTGCGCCCGGCGCCGCCGTCGAGCTCAAGCCCGGCGGCTTCCACATCATGTTCATGGACCTCAAGGAGGGCCTGAAGGAAGGCGAGACCGTCGCCGGCACGCTGGTGTTCGAGAAGGCCGGCGCGCTCGCGCTCGAATATCGCGTCGGCCCGATCGGCGGTGGCGCGCCGTCAGGCGGGCATATGGGCCATTGATGGCGGGCGCGCGCGGCGCCACTGCCCACCCTCTCCGGTTGCGACAGGAACGCCGCTGCCGCAACCGCTCATGCGCGGGCACCCGGGTCCGGCCTTTGGCCGGCCCGGGTGTAAACCTGACCCGTGCATCCGTCGTTTCGAAGGACCGGTTGCCGGATCAAATCCGGCAAGGACGGCGAAGCGTTATGCGCGCGCGGCGTTGCGGATGCGCATGATGCCGATCGAGTCGAGCGCGCGCTGTTCGGCGGCGTCCTCGGCGGCGCGTTCGTTGGCCTGGTCGCGCTCGTTGAGCAGTTCGACCTTTTTCAGCTCCTCGAACGCCTCGCCGAGCTCGGCCTTGGCGTCGTCGAGCTGCACCTTCAGTTCGTCGATCGAGCGCCTGAGATTGTCGCGGCGCTGGGCGGCCGCCTTGGCATAGGTCGGATAGGCGAAGTGCGCCGGATCGTGAATGCCGGCGCGTTCCTGCTCGGTCTTGATTTCGCGGTCGAGCTCGGCGCTCATGCGCTCGAACTCGGCGATCATGCCCTCGATCTGGGCGGTGCGGCGGCGCTTCTCGTCGACCTGAAACTTGCGCAGCCGGATCAATGTCTCGCGTGACTTCATCGACTCCTACTCCCCCGAAGCCCCGCATCGTGCGCGCCTGCCGTCCGCCTCCCGAACGGACCATGACCGGCCGGCGGCCGGGCGCGACGCCGTGGCTGTCATACAAAAGACGGCGCAGTCTGCCGCGATAACGTTAGTTTTCTGTTGCCGGCGGCGGCAGAATTTTCTCAAGGCGCTGATATCCCTCGGCAAGACCGGTGGCCTCCTCCTTGGCCTGGGCGAGGAAGGCTTCCAGCGGCCCGTGCAGGCGGATGGCCTCGTCCACCTCCGCGCTCGAACCCGGCCGGTAGGCGCCGAGCCGGATCAGCTCTTCCATATCGGCATAGGTCGCCATCACCTGCCGGGCCTGCATGATGGCCGGCAGATAGGCCGGATCGGCCGAGCGCGGCATGGTGCGCGACACCGACTTCAAGACGTTAATGGCCGGGTAACGCCCGCGCTCGGCGATGGCGCGTTCCATCACGATATGGCCGTCGAGGATGCCGCGCACGGCGTCGGCCACCGGCTCGTTATGGTCGTCGCCGTCGACCAGCACCGTGAACAGCCCGGTAATGGTGCCCTGGCCCTCGGTGCCGGGGCCGGCGCGCTCCAGAAGCCGCGGCAGTTCGGTGAACACGGTCGGCGTATAGCCCTTGGCGGTCGGCGGCTCGCCGGCCGAAAGGCCGATTTCGCGCTGCGCCATGGCGAAGCGGGTGACCGAATCCATCAGCACCAGCACGTCCCTGCCCTCGTCGCGGAAATATTCGGCGATGGCGAGCGTCAGATAGGCGGCCTGCCGGCGCATCAGGGCCGGCTCGTCGGAGGTGGCGACCACGACCGCCGAACGGGCAAGGCCGGTCTCGCCGAGATCGTCCTGCAGGAATTCCTGCACTTCGCGGCCGCGCTCGCCGACCAGCCCGATCACGATGACGTCGGCCTTCACGTTGCGCGCAAGCATCGACAGGAGCACCGACTTGCCGACGCCGGAACCGGCGAAAATGCCCATGCGCTGGCCGCGGCAGCAGGTGGTGAAGGTGTTGAGCGCGCGCACGCCGAGATCGAGCGGGGCGCCGACGCGCTGTCTGGCATGGGCGGGCGGCGGCGCATTGCGGAAGGGATAGGGCGAGAGGCCGGGCGGCAGGTCGCCTTTGCCGTCGGTCGGCTGGCCCATGGCATTGACGACCCGGCCGAGCCAGCCGGGCGAGGGCCGCACCTGGCCGGCGACCGCGGATACCACCGCCCGGCAGCCGCGCCGCACGCCCTCGAGCGCGGCGAAGGGCATCAGCAGCGCGTGCTCGCCCTCGAAG
>WBUW01000447.1 GCA_008933495.1 Pseudorhodoplanes sp. | reverse complement strand
GCAGCACATAGACGGCATCCTCTATCGTAGCGATGTAGAGCACCCGGAAGGCTCCGGCCTCATCGCGGATGCGGATTTCCCGCACCCCCTGCCCTACGCTCGCCATCGGCTTCCAGTCGCTTGGCTCAAAACCCTGCTGAACCTTGTGAAGCTGGACACCGGCCTCTTTCCGCGCCGTCTCGGGAAACTCCCGCAACTGCTCAAGGGAATCCCCGAGAAATTCGAGCCGCTTCATGTCAGCCATGAATCCCTTATATCAAAATTTGTATAAGCGAACAAGCGAAACCGCTACTGCTCGCCTTCGCCAAGTGCGCTCATTGCCCGCTCGATCGTCTCGGCAAGCGTGATCTCGTGGCGGTCGGCATAGGTATAGATCGCCTCGATAGTGTCGGCCCTCAGCCGGGTTGCGAACTGTTCCGTGCGGCCTGTCTTGCGCCGAGTACGGCGCGGGGGTCGCCCAGGAGAAGACGGCAATAGCTCGGCGGCTTTCGGAGTTTCGCGGAAACCCGCAGCGCGGGCGGCGGCCTTGACCGCGTTCGGATCAACGGGCGGCACTGGCGGCGTGTTGAGTTCCTCGCCAAAGTCGAGCGTTGCGCGTTTCTTGTCATCGGCAGTCATGCTGCGTTCCCTCCCCTAATGGCGTTGATGACGGCTTGCGCATATTCGCGGGCGTTTTCCTTGGCTGTCTCCAGTCCGGACACATCGGCCGTTTCCAGCTCGTGCAGCGTGCCGCCCAAGGAAAACAAGGTCCGATAGGCCGCCCTGTCGATCAAAGTCGCCGGCAGCACCGGGACCGCAGCGCCGGTAAACTGCCGCTCTATGTCGCGTGCCGTCCGCTCGCGGATCGCGGGCGGCACGCGGGTAAAGAACACGCGATATGGAATTTCCCGGTTCGCCACCTTCCACATTTGGCGCACCAGTTTGACCGATTTCGCGGCCTCGGCTGCGTCAAGAACCGAGCTTTGCAGCGGAATCAGAACCAAATCCGACCGGGCGACTGCGAAGCCGACGCGATCGGTCGCGGTCCCCTCTAAGTCAACTATGACGAAATCGGCGTCGGTGCGGGCATCCTCGATCGTGTCTATGATTGTTTCGGCCGAGTCATCGACTATGAGCCGAAGGGATTCCGGAACCGGGCGAAGCTGCGACCAGGCTACAAGGGGCCTGTTGGGGTCCGCGTCGATCAACGCGACCTTGCGACCCGCCGCGACTAGCTCGCCGGCGAGGACAACGGCCGAAGTTGTTTTGCCAACCCCGCCTTTGCTCGAAACAAATGATATGACCGCCATGCGACCTCCGCTCATCTAATGACCAGCAGCATGTTAGCTGCGTGCACTTTATAAGCGGTTAAACAGCCGCTTGCCATCTTATTGCAAATTGATAGCCGCTAGTAAACAGCTAACTTCTTTAGGCGCGGCTCTCGCCCTTTCTTCCTTTCGAAAGCCCATGCGACATTGGCCGCAGACGAGACGGTTGGTGATTTTGCTCTGAGTGTGCCGGGCCGGACCGCTTATTACGCGGTCCGGAACCGCCGCAGGGTCGCGTGAGCGGCCCGAACAGCGGCGTCCGCTTATGTTTTCACATAGAGAATAGAATTAGAGGGGGATTCAGTCTGGTTATCGGACTCACGTTTCATGAAGGTCTTTGCCATCTTCACAAGGGCCTGCCCCAGCGGACTATCACCAGCGTCGAGCTGCGTTCGCTCATCGAGGGGCAGGGTGCTCCGGTAGACGTCGATTGCCTCGCTCCATGCCTGCTGATCCTGTCCATGATCCGCAGGCGGGGGAGGGGCCTTTCCAAACCGGCCAAGAAACTGCCGGGCCTTTTCCGGCAGGGACAAGCGGTAGGCGTTGCTCGCCTGCTGCACCTGTGGGCCGCGCCCCTCGTTCCCGGTCGGCTCGTAGCGCCGCAGCCAGTCGATGAAGCCATGCGCCCGCAGGTTCTTCAGCGCCCGCACGATCGTGTCCCGCGACCGGCCCAGGCGGTCCATGATCGTGGTGATTGACGGCTCAAGCCGGCCGGTGCGGAAGTCAATCAGATTGACGAACAGCCGCAGCACGTCGAGCGCCACCGATCCGAGCGGGCCGCTGCGCTCGCCCTTCTCGTGCAAGCCGGCCTCGTTGTAGATTTCGGCCGCCTTCAAGATCGCCTGCACGTCCTTGCGCGTCGTCGCCTGCCAGATACGGCCCTCCGATCGCCCCTTGAAATAGCTGCGCCGGCGAACCGGCGTCGGGCAACGCTCGGCCGGGGGAGGCAGGACCAGGCCAAGCGCGGCTTGTCCCGATCCGCGCCATGCGGCCCGGCGCTCCTGGGCGAGCGCGGAGAGCTGGCCGGCGTCTTCCTCGGAAAGCTGGCCGGCACTGTAGCGCGTCCAGACCTCCCGCATGATTTCATCAAGCGCGTTCGCACGCGCGCAGCCAATCGCGGCCGCAATTTGCGTCCTCAACATCTGTCCTTCGTCCTTCCAATCGGAGGACATGACGGCGCGGACGGCGGACAAAGATTCCCCGTTCCCGGCGAGACTCACTCTTGCCGGGTGGTTCACTCTCGACTATGTTAGGGGCTGTTCAGGCGGTCCTAACAAAGCCGTTTCCGAAATCCGAAAACCCCTTGCCGCTGCTAACGGCTAGGGGTTTTTCATTTCATGTCCTCGGTGCGTTCTCGATATAGAACCTCAAAGCTTCTTCGATGATCGGGGCGCGTGATGACACGCCCTTCGCTTCCTTGATCTGGTCAAGTCGTGCGACCAGATCGGCGGGAAGATCGGTGTTCACATAGATGCGGCCGGCCGCCTTTAACCGCTCCCGATGGGCGGCTACCTTCTCTTTGACCGGTATAGCGGTTCGACTCATGGTTACATGAAACCGCGATTCTTCCGATTCTACAACCCCTTGAATCCAAACCGCTGAAATCGTGGGGTTTCCATTGTGGTAGCGGGGTCGTTTGCGGGAGGGGGCGGAATCCTACGCTAAGGTTTCGGC
>WBUW01000008.1 GCA_008933495.1 Pseudorhodoplanes sp. | reverse complement strand
CATCGTGTTTCCGTTGATCAGCGCTTCTATCGCAACCTCGATCACGGCTACGCGACGACGATTCACAAATCGCAAGGGGCGACGGTCGACCGCGCCTATGTGCTGGCGTCCGAAGGCATGGACCGGCATCTCTCCTATGTCGCCATGACGCGGCATCGCCAGGAGGCGACGCTCTATGCGGGCCGCGACCAGTTCGCTGATCTGCGCGAACTGTCGGCGCGGCTGTCGCGCTCGGGGGCGAAGGAGACGACGCTCGATTACGCCGAACGGCGCGGCATCGCGTCGGAGTTCGGCGTTCGCGGCGAGATCGAGGTTGCGCGCGACGCGCAGAGGCAGAGGCAGGCGCCGGAGAGAGACGCGGAGGCGCAGGGGCCGGAGCGCGAGCGCCCTTCTGTCGAGGCGCCGGGCGAAGCGGCGGCGGATCGCCAGCAGGCGCTCATTCAGCAAGCCAAGCTCGCCTTCTACAAATCGCATGGCGCCGCGAAGGCGCGCGAAGCCTTTCAGCAGGCGGAGGCGCGGCGGGCCGCCGAAGCCGAGGCGGAGCGGCGTCTGGAGCGGGAGCGCCAGGCGGAGCTCGACCGCGATCAGGCCCCGAGGCAGCGGTTTCGCGATCTCGGATTGGAACGGTGATTTTCAGGGAAGCCATTTGCGCAAGGAGATCGGGAAATGTCTGGAGAGACGGGCCACGTCGCAATAATGGAGGAGATCGGCGGGCTGCTCGCTCACGCCGAACAAGCGCAAGCCGCGCTCGACAAGGGGCTGGCGGCGCAGGCCGAGAACGCCGAGACGATCACTCGGCTGATCCGGCACACCTCCGGAATTCTGAAAAAACTCCAGGCAGAAGCGGAGCAGATCGGGGCGCGCGCTGATCAAGCAGCGGCGGCGGCCGCGCGCGAGCAGGCGCGGGAGAGCCTTTCCGGCATGGGCGCCATCGTCGGCAAAGCGGCGGGGGCGGTTTTCACGCCGCTGATGGGAGACCTCGCGACGCGGATTAGGGAGGCGCGTCGCGCCGCGACCCTCCTCGACCAGCAGGCGGCGCGATTTTCCAACCGAGCGCTCGCCGTCGTGGCGGCCGGCACAGCCGGAGCCCTGGCGCTGATCGGGCTCGGCATATGGGCGCTGCTCTCATGGCAGCGAGCCGAGCTGGCGAATCTCGCGATCCAAAAGGCCGATCTGCAGGGCGAGATCGAGGGCATGAAGGCGACAGCGCAAAAGATGCAGGCGCAGGGGCTGAAGATCGAGTTCAATACCTGCTTGGAAGCCGACGGCCGCCGCCAGCGCCTCTGCGTCGCCGTCGCGCCCGGAACGAAACGCTGGGGGACCGACCAGGCGCCGTTCGCGATCCTGAAAGGCTATTGAGGCGTGACGCGGCGACAGGCGAGGTTTCGCGCGCGTTGGAATTACGTTTCCGATACGTAAACTCGAGCGCGGGCGTTCCGCGTCGTCTTGGGAATTCTGGCACAGGGCACGGACAAACCGTGTCTGAATCAGGGGCGGCGAATTCGGGCGGCGGACTCGTGAAGAAAGAGTTGACGGCGCGCGGCCGAGGCGCGCCGCGTCAGGTTCCATACTGGGGCGGGCTATGCGAATCCGCGGCGGCGAATTCTCGAAATTCATGAATTTCGATGGATGGATGAGGTGTCGATACGACACCGCCACCACGTCCCATGTTGGCCTGTAGGCGAATGAGAGTGACCTCACGAAATGATTTGAATGCGCGATATAAGGCCGTTCATTGACAAGAAACGAGCATGATGAAGGACCATGTCTGAACCGATTTACCCAAGACTTCGAATCCGAATTTATTTGGGTCCAGATGTATTCATCGGGCCGGGAAAGGCTGACCTTTTGCAAGGAATCGCCGAGACCGGCTCAATCGCGGCGGCTGGACGTCGCATGAACATGAGCTACAAGCGTGCGTGGTATCTCGTCGACACCTTGAATGGATACTTTCAGGAGCCGCTCGTCGTCTCGAGCAAGGGCGGGCGTGCCGGCGGCGGCGCATCGCTTACGGATACTGGTCGTGCGGTCCTCGAAGGTTATCGACGCATTCAGGAGAAGACTGAGACTTCGATCGGGCCGGAGCTTTCGCAACTGGCGCGCATGGGAGCGAATGCCCAAAAATAGTGCTTGGCCTCAGCCTTGCTTCTATCGATATAGTCATACAGCTATAACGATAGGAGCCGCCATGCCCATTTCGGCAACACACTCCAAGACGCTCGAACCTGGCGTAAAGGGCAATGTGGCCATGACGTTCGGCGGCGGGGCGGTCATCGGAGCGCTTGGCGGCCTCATTGGATTGGGCGGAGCAGAGTTCCGGCTTCCGCTCCTGATCGGCGCATTCGGATTTGCCGCCCTCGAAGCGGTCATTCTCAACAAAGCGATGAGTCTGATCGTCGTAGCCTTCGCTCTACCGTTCCGCGCGAGCGCGGTACCTTTCGCTGCGGTTGCCGCCAGTTGGCCCGTCATCGTCAATCTGCTGGCCGGGAGCCTTATCGGAGCGTGGCTCGGAGCTGGATGGGCTACGCGGCTCAGTTCGAAGAGCCTTTACCGGATCATCGCCGTTCTGCTGGTCTTGATCGCCATCGCCCTGCTTCTTGGGCACGATACGGCGAGTTCGAGCGCTGCGTTGAGCGGCGTCGCACAAGCAATAGCCGGCGTCGTCGCGGGCTTTGCCATTGGAGTTGTCGCGTCTCTCCTCGGGGTTGCGGGCGGCGAACTGCTAATTCCAACGCTGGTGCTGCTTTTCGGCGCGGACATCAAGCTCGCGGGAAGCCTCTCGTTGGCGGTGAGCCTGCCGACGATGATCGTTGGTTTCACCCGCTACAGTCGCGATAGCAGCTTCAAGGCTCTCGGAAAGAACCGACGTTTCGTCCTGACAATGGCCGCCGGATCGATCGTCGGAAGTTTCATCGGCGGGCAAATGCTCGGTCTCGTCCCGGCTGCGGCGCTGTTGCCGCTCCTCGCTCTCATTCTGTTGATCTCAGCAGCGAAGGTCTGGCGGCACGAATAAGTCGCTTGAACGAATGGAGCGTTTCAGAAGCTTCCGTGCATTTCGGTGACCCATCCCACAGGAGGCGCTTTTGTCGTGCACTCGACAGATATGTTCGGCGATCTGTTTGCTTCTTGCCAGCGCGCTTGCGTCTATGCCGTCGGGCGTGGCGTCGGCTGACGAGATTCAGGTGGCGGTCGCCGCCAATTTCACGGCGCCGATGCAAAAGATCGCCGAAGAGTTCGAAAGAGAAACCGGCCACAAACCACTTCTCGCCTTCGGCACGGTCGGCAAGTTTTACGCGCAGATAAGGAGCGGAGCGCCGTTCGAGGCGTTGGTGTCGTCGGACCAAGACACGCCCGACAAGCTAGCTCGTGATGGCCTCGCGGTCGCAGACACGCGTTACACTTACGCAATCGGCAAGCTCGTTCTCTGGAGCGTCGCGCCCGGCTTGGTCGACTCCAAGGGCGATGTTCTGAAGAACGGCGCATTCCAGCATCTCGCGTTGGCTAATCCGAAGCTCGCCGTCTATGGCGCGGCGGGTCAAGAGGTGTTGAAGAAGCTCGGCGTCTGGGACGCCGTGCAGTCGAAGATCGTTCTGGCCGAGAACATCACCCAATCCTATCAGTTTGTCGCGTCCGGCAATGCGGAGATCGGCTTTGTCGCTTTGTCCCAGATCATCGGCCCAGGTGGAAAGATTGAAAAGGGCTCCGCTTGGACGCCGCCGGCCGATCTCTACCCGCCGATCGAGCAGGACGTGATTCTTTTGTCGCGAGGCAAAGGCAGAGCGGCGGCGCTCGCCTTGGTCAATTACCTCAAAACCGACAAAGCCCGAGCGATCATCCGGGCCTATGGCTATCAATTGTGAAACGGGAGCGTGCGATGAAATTCATCAAAACTCTAACTGTCGCCGCCATGGCTTGGTTGTTGGCGCTGGGGCCGGTCAGCGCCGGCGAAAAGCTGACGATCGCTGCGGCGGCCGACCTCAAATTCGCCATGGATGAAATCGCGGCCACGTTCCGAAAAGCCCATCCTGGCGATGAGGTGGACGTGATTTATGGATCGTCGGGGAAGTTTCATACGCAGATCCAGCAGGGCGGACCATTCGACATCTTTTTCTCGGCGGACAAAGGATACGCCGAAAGTCTGAAGGCCGAGGGGCTCGCCGTCACCGAACCGAAGCTCTACGCGATCGGCCGTATCGTGTTGTGGAGCCCGACGCGCGACGCCAGCAAGATTACCCTGAAGGATTTGGATGATCCGAAACTGAACAAGATCGCGATAGCCAATCCAGCTCACGCCCCCTACGGCAAGCGGGCTGAGGAAGCGCTGCGTGCCGTTGGCCTTTGGGACAAATTGAAGGACAAGCTCGTCTTCGGCGAAAACATCGCGCAGACGGCGCAATTCGTGCAGACGGGCGCGGCGGAAATAGGTGTCGTCGCGCTATCGCTCGCAAAAAGTCCAGAGCTCGCGAGCAAAGGCGGCTATGCGCTGATCCCCGCCAAGCTTCACTCGCCGCTCGAACAGGCCTTTGTCATCACCAAGCAGGGCGCCGAAAAGCCACTGGCCAAAGCCTTCGCCAAATATATGAGCGCCAAGGAAGCTCGCCAAATCATGATCCGCTACGGGTTCGTATTGCCCACCGAAACGGCGCTCAAATAGGCGCTCGATGCCGACCGCCGAGGATTTCGCCGCGATCTGGCTGACATTGAAGCTTGCAACGATGGTGACCGCGTTGCTGCTTTTGCTCGGCACGCCTATCGCGTGGTGGCTGGCGCGCACGAAGTCCTGGCTCAAGGGGCCGGTGGGGGCGGTGGTGGCGTTGCCGCTCGTGCTCCCGCCGACTGTGATCGGATTCTATATGCTGCTCGCGATGGGGCCTTACGGCCCGCTTGGCAAGCTGACGAGCTTGCTCGGGCTTCAAGCTTTGCCATTCACCTTCCAAGGTATCGTCATCGCTTCGGTCTGCTACTCAATGCCATTCGTCGTCCAGCCGATCCAGAACGCTTTCGAGGCCATTGGCGAACGCCCGCTAGAAGCCGCTGCGACGCTGCGGGCGAGCCCGCTCGACGCCTTTTTTACGATTGCGTTGCCGCTCGCGAGACCAGGTTTCGTCACGGCGGCGATCATCGGGTTCGCCCATACGATAGGAGAGTTCGGCGTCGTGCTCATGATCGGCGGCAACATCCCGAATAAGACGCGGCTCGTCTCGGTGCAAATCTATGATCATGTCGAAGCGATGGATTACACGCGCGCTCATTGGTTGGCGGGAGGGATGTTGATCTTCAGCTTTCTCGTTCTTCTCGGCCTTTATACGCGCCGTAAGGAAAAGGGTGATGTTTGACGCATCGTCTTCGAGTGCAATTCGCGCCCAGTTCCGTCTCAATTATCCAGGGTTCGCTCTCGACGTCGATTTGGACCTTCCGGGCCGGGGGGTGACAGCTTTATTCGGGCCATCCGGATCGGGCAAGACGACCGCTTTGCGCTGTGTCGCCGGCCTCGTTCGGGCGCCCAGCAGCCGACTCATCGTTGGCGATGAGGTTTGGCAGGACGAAGCGACCGGCGTCTTCCTGCCCACATATCGTCGTCCGCTAGGCATGGTTTTCCAGGACGCGAGTCTTTTTCCCCACCTCACGGTCCATGGCAATCTGAACTACGGCATGAAGCGCGCGGGCGTCACGCCGGCTGAGGCTGGTTTCGATGTTATTCTCACTTTGCTTGGCATCGACGGTCTGCGTTGTCGAATGCCGGGGACGCTGTCCGGCGGTGAGCGGCAGCGGGTCGCCGTCGCGCGGGCGTTGCTGACACGTCCTCGGTTGTTGTTGATGGACGAGCCTCTGGCCGCCCTCGATCTGAAACGCAAACTCGAAATCCTGCCCTATCTCGAGCGATTGCGCGACGAACTGGATATCCCAATCCTCTATGTCAGCCACTCGCCCGACGAGGTTGCTCGGCTTGCGGATTACCTGGTTCTAATGGAAAACGGCCGGATCGCAGCAAGCGGTCCTCTCTCTGAAACTTTGGCGAGAGTCGATCTTCCAGCAGCATTCGCGGACGACGCCGGCGTCGTTTTGGATGTGGTCGTGGCAGTACACGAGGAAGATGGCCTGACTCGATTGAATTTCGGAGGCGGGCAAATCCTCGTCTCCCACCGTGCCGAGAACATCGGCCAAAAATTGCGCTGCCGTATCCATGCGCGCGATGTGAGTCTGGCCATTGACCGCCACACAGACACGAGCATCCTCAACGTATTCCAGGCCGAAGTCATCGCTTTTGCTGAGACGGACACCCCCGGGCATGTGCTTGTTCGACTCAATTTGCACGACGGCTCCGCGCTGCTTGCGCGAATTACCGAACGCTCGCGCCGTCAATTAGGAATCTCGAGCGGATCGAAGATTTGGGCGCAGGTAAAGGCCGTAGCTTTACTGGGAAGCTGAATGTCTTCTACGAAGCTGTGCACGGCGGGAGTTCGGCTAATTGCGCCGGTCGTGCATTGTCAAAACTCAAAACTTTTGCAACAACCGCCGCGCCCTTACTTTTCAAGGGCTTCCAACGTGCAAAAGTCTGTTGCAAAAATTGAGAGCTTTCCTACCCTGTCCGCATGACAATTCTCGCCTATGCCCGTGTCTCGACAGACGGCCAGAGCGTTGACGCTCAGGTGAGGCAGCTTCGTGCTGCGGGAGCCGAGAAGGTTTTCAAGGAGACTGCGAGCGGCGCGAAGACCGACCGCGCCCAGTTGCGCCGCGCTATCGCCGCACTCGGCAAGGGCGACGTGTTGCTTGTGACGCGCCTCGACCGTCTCGCCCGTTCGACGCGCGACCTTCTCAACACGCTGGCGCAGATCACCGAGAAGGGCGCGGGTTTCCGTTCACTCGCCGACGCATGGGCCGACACCACGACCCCGCACGGGCGGCTTATGCTGACAGTGTTGGGCGGTCTAGCGGAGTTCGAGCGCGAGTTGATCTGCGCCCGCACCAGCGAAGGCCGCACACGCGCCAAGGCGCGGGGCGTTCACATGGGGCGACCCCCTGCCCTCACCCGCCATCAGCGCGAGGAGGCGCTTGCGGCGCTCGCCGAAGGCAGCGCAACGCAAGCTGATCTCGCGCGGCGGTTCAATGTTTCGCGGAGCACGATTTCGAGGCTTGCCCCGTGAGCCCGACTTGTTCGGCGGGGGGTCTTGCTAATGAAGGAAATAGCGCGCTTCATCAGCATGCGGAGGTTTCCAAGTGACTGTCTTAGAGGAACGCGGGGTTTTTTGGTGGCATGACGACGAAATTCCAGAGAACTGCTTTGCCCCTCCGTCCAGTGTTCCCGGGTTGCTCAAAATTGGCAAGGATGGGAATATAACCCTCGATCTTGATGGTTATTTGCCAAGCGATAAAGGCGCTTGGTCGGTGCTAATGGAAGCCGCTGATTGCGAGGGAAAAATAATATGCGGGCTTCTGAGGGTAACTGATCGACGCGTTATGTTGCTCAAACTAACGCCGCAAGGTGGAAGAGTTTCTACTAATGGTCTGTCTTATTCTGGTTACCATGCCTCGCAATGCCTTGTTTCAGAACGCGCGCTTCATGAGCAGAGCGATGATTTCTCGTTTTATGCGCTCGAAATAGACCTCACCGGATTCGAAGGATGGCTTAGGCTTGGTAGTAGTGAAGTTTCTGTCGTTGGCTCGACAATTTCTGTCAAGCATGAAGAAATAAATGCAATAGAATATGAGATTGGCGAAGCCAAAATGGCCATAAAATTCTCCGTTTCGGGTGACGGGCTAAGCGACGGTCGTAAAGATCACGTAGAGATTAGAGATAATGCCTCAATTATTTTTTATCCGGAGACGCCGCTCGGCCTAGATGAGATGCAAAACAAGTTTTTGTGGTTAGACGATATTTTTACGATACTTACAGACTCTTCATACAATTTGACTTGGCCGAGGCTGCGGCATCGCGGCAGTCGCGAAACGCGGTATAGATGGTTTTTCATGCGCTCTTTGAGCAAAGAAAGCGCACCTGAATATTATAAAATGCCAACAAATTTCATACAGTTGCGGGATGTTTTTGGTTCAATCGTTGCCGCGTGGCTCGAGAAGCGGGAGGAATTCGGAGCAGGATTCTACCTCTATCTCGGAACGCGCAGAGGGATGCAGATTTATTCGGAGCACCTTTTTGCGAGCTTGGTTTGGGGCATTGAAGCGCTTCATCGAAAAAAATCATCGGAAGACGTCGAAGCGATAAAGATCAAAGAAAAAGTTGCGCGTGTTTTAGAGAGCGTCGATCGCCGCGATAAAAGGTGGCTGTGCGGTCAACTCAAACACGCTCACGAACCTTCGCTTGAAAAGCGTATATTTGACGTGCTCGCGTCCCTTCCTGTCGAAGGAATAGACAGAGACGCAGTGCGTGCTTTCGCCAAAAAATGCGCGGCTCTACGTAACGACATATCGCATTTCGGATCGCATAGGAACGGCGGCTCCTATGACGAATTCCTACGAGAACTGAGGAGCCATTCCGAGGCACTTTCTAAGTTCTATCATGTGCTGATTCTTCATGAGATTGGCATCGAGCCAAAAATTATAAACGACTGGCTTTTCCGTGGATTCAAGTCCCATTACACCTGCTCTGTGTTTGTCGAAGTTGGCTTGCTCAAAACAGGCATCTTGAAAGCCGCTACCCCGTAGCGCGGAATTTTGGGGCGTCTCCCCGCGAGTGTGGCCGGGCTGTCGTGAACCAAACCCGCCTTGCGGTTTCGGCCCTTCTGGCTTCCGTCCCTGACGCGAGAGCCTTGCAAAAGGTAGAGGTTTTGCAAGCGTGAGGCGCGCGTCGCGCCGAGATGCAAAGGGGACCATTGGCGTGCCGTAACACGCAATTCGCAAGACTCTCGACGAATCAGCGGAAACTCGGCAGGCTGGGCAGATGCGCGGAGTGATTCACTCCGCGTCCTTTCGTGCAACCTTTTGGGAGAACGAAGACCCAGAAATGCAAAACCCGCCACGAAGGGCGGGCCTGCGGAAATCTCATGCATCTCACAAATCTGAGATTTCCCGAAATCGCAGAGAGAGTCAAGGCGGAAATGCTCATTTCCGCCAACGGGGATTCTTTGCGCCATTTCCGACCCTTCGCGGCGGTTCGATCAACCTCGAACCGAAGGAATCTCTATGTTTCAATTTCAGTTCACCGACGGGCGTTCCGGCGGCTTTGCGCCCCTTCCCCTCGGCGGCTTCCTCGGCCAGATGCTGGGCGAAGGAAAGGCCACGCGCGCCGCATGGCCGGTCTGGAAGGACAGCACCCGCAAAGAGGTGAAATTCGCTCCCCTGCCCCGCAAGCAGGCCGTGAAGCTGTGGCACCGAGCGCGCCGCTTCGAGCGCATGACGCGCGCCGCCGCGCCGAAGGGACGGCAGGACGGCGCGCTGGGCCGCAACGGCCTCGCCGTGCTGCATGCGCTGATCTTCGACTTCCTGAATTATGCGAGCGGCGCGCTCTATCCGTCGCAGGAGGGCATCGCCCGCGCCGCGAATATCAGCGCGCGCAGCGTCGCGCGCGGCCTCGCCAAGCTAAAAGCGGCGGGCGTCCTCAACTGGGTGCGGCGCTGCGCCGAGGAATGGATCGACGGGCGCTTTACGCTGCGGCAGCAGAGCAACGCCTATGCGATCCTGCCGGACACGCAATGGCGCGGCTACACGCCCGAGCCGGAAGCCCCGCCGCCGACCGGCGACACATGGGGAGCGCGCCCTCCCCTGCCCTCTTGCCTCGAGGAAGCGAGCGCGGCGACGACCCACGCGGCCCGCATTGCGGCGCTGGCCCTCGACCCGCACGACGCTCTTGCATTGGCCCTCGCGCGGATCGGCACGCAGATTGCCGCGAAGAAAGGCTGAAGTCCCGGTTTTTACCGGACTGCCAGCCTGTCAATGTAACCGCCCTCAAGGATCAATAATCAACTCCTCACCCAGCCCAACCATTCATGAATGCGGAGCGCGCCATAGGCGCGCAACTTCTTCCTGAAAGGGGGGAGATGATTTGCGCATCTCCCCCCCTTACGGGCGCGACGAAGCGCGCCCTATCCCCCTCTGGCAAGCAAATGTGGACGCGCCCGCCACGGCGGGCGCGAACTTCTTTTTGGAAGTGTGCGCTTCGCGCACGGCTCGGCGGTGAAGAAGTGACGGCGGATAGACCGCGCTCAACCGGCTGGGCTTTCTCGGCTTGTCAGAATCCGAGTTCGCTGTGCGAGGGGTCATCGTGGAATCTTCCATAAAACGCACTCTAAGAAATTGCCTTGGGTGTTGGTGTGGCGCGGGCATGGGAGACGAAGCGTGAGATCGTGCCGCGGTGGACATTGAACAGCCGGGCCATTTCGGCGGCGGATTTGCGCCCGGAGGCGACGGCTTCGACAATTTCTTTCTTCTGCTCCGCGGTTATCCGAGGCTTTCGGCCGGGAACGCGCCCTTTCTCGCGGGCTTCGCGCAGGCCGGCACGGGTGCGCTCGCGGATCATCTCGCGCTCGAACTCGGCGAAGGAGCCGAGCATCTGCATCATCATGCGGCCGGCGGGGCCTGACGTGTCGATCGACTCGGTGAGCGAGCGGAACTTTGCTCCCATGGCGTCGATGCGTTCGAGAATGACCAGCAGGTCCTTGAGCGAGCGCGACAGCCGATCGAGCTTCCAAACGACGAGGGTGTCGCCGGCGCGCATCTGATCGAGCAGCTGATGCAGCTCGGGCCGATCCCATCTTCCGCCGGACGCCGCTTCCTCGAAGACCTTTTTGCAGCCGGCCTTTTTCAGCTCGCGGGTTTGCGGCGCGGTTTCCTGGTCTTCGGACTTGGAGACACGGGCGTAGCCGAGCAGCATGATCGTCGCTTTTTCTGTTGCCAAACGCCGTCTATTTGGCAACAGAATTGAGTAAAGCGCAAGCCGTTGATTTATGGGCGTGCCGCGGCCGAGCGGCGCGTCGTTGCGCAAACGACCGTTTGCGCAACCGAAAGGGCCGGCCATGAAGAAGCACGAAATCCTCTCACCGCAGTCACGCGCGGCGCTGTTCGATCCGGCGACGGAGCCCACGGCGATCGTGCGGCATTACACCTACTCGGCGGAAGACCTGGCGCTGATCCGCGAGCGGCGCCGCCCCGCCAATCGGCTCGGCTTTGCCGTGCATCTCGCCTACCTGCGTTTCCCTGGTCGAGTCATTGGCGTCGATGAGACGCCGCCCGCCGACATGCTCGCTTTCGTCTCGGCGCAGATTGGAGACGACCCCAAGGCGTTTGAGGAATATGCGCACCGGCAGCAAACCCGCAGAGCGCACCTTGGCGAACTGCAAGCCTACCTCGACGTTCGAGCGTTCCGGCGCGAGGATTACCGCGCCGTTGCGCATGTCGCGATCGAGCAGGCTACGGGAGCCGATCGTGGCGACGCGATCGTTTCCGCGATGATCGAACATCTGCGGCGAGGGCGCATTCTGCTCCCGGCGGCCGTCACCTTGGAAAAGATCGCTTTGGCGGCGCGTGCTCTCGCTCGCAAGCGCGCGTACAAGAGTCTTGCCGATGGTCTCTCGCCGGAGACGATCGCCAAGCTCGAGGCCATGCTCGCCGTGGACGACGAACAGGGACGCACGCTGCTCGTGTGGCTGCGGGAATGGCCCGAGAAGCCAACGCAGAAAAACCTCTCCGGGATTATCGAACGGCTGCAAGTCGTGCGTCAACTCGGCGTCGGCACAGATCGCGAGAAGCGCATTCACCGCGCACGTTACGCAGCGATCGCCCGAGAAATCGCTATCCTCGTTCCGCGCGACGTCTCGCGTTTCGACATGCCGCGCCGCATGGCGACGCTCGTCGTGTTCGCGCGCGAGATGGAAGCGATCCTCACCGACGCCGCTCTCGCCATGTTCGGCAAGATGCTCGGCTCCGTGTTCCGCCGCGCCGAAAACAAGCACAAGGAGAATCTCGTCGAGCGCGCCAAGGCGCTCGATGCTCCGACACGGGCGTTGCTCGGCATGGCGAAAGCTATGTTGGCGGCCAAGGACAAGGGAGAAGACCAGGTTGCGGCAGTGGAGCGTGCGCTCGGCTGGAAGCGCCTGAAAGCCATCGTCGAGGAAGCCGACAAGACGGTCGCGAATGCGCGCACGGACAATCTGCAGGAGGTCGTGGAGCGCCATGCCACGGTGCGGCACGTTTCCTCTGTTCTGCTCGGTGCGTTCACGTTCCGCTCCTGGAAATCCGGCGACGCCCTGCTCGACGCGCTGGACGTGCTTCGCGAGATTCATGCGAACGGCCCGAGGAAATTTCCGGCGCATCCGCCGATGGCGTTTTTGTCACCGACATGGCGCAAGCTCGTGAGAGCCGACTCCGGCGTCGATCGCAGGGCCTATGAGGTCGCGGTCATGATGACGTTGCGCGACCGCCTGCAAGCAGGCGACGTATGGGTCGAAGGCAGCCGGGCGTTTCGCGCCTTCGACGACTTTCTCTTGCCGCCCGACGTGTTCGCGACGCGGCGTCGCGACAGCGAGCTGGGCCTTGCCGTCGCCGATCGTTTCGAGGATTGGCGTGACGAGAAGACCAAGCTTTTGAAAACCCGCCTTCGCGAGGTCGACGCGCTCGCAGTCGCCGGCGAGCTGCCCGACGCGACGCTCACGACAGAAGGATTATCGATCAGCCCCATCCGCAAGAACGAGAACGCAGAAGCCGACGCCATGACACGCCGGCTTTACGGCATGCTGCCGCGTCTGCGCATCACCGAGGTCCTCGCGGAAGTGCATGGTTGGACGGGCTTCTCGGAGCGTTTTCTCCATCTGCGCAGCGGCGCGCCGCCGGAGGACATTCTCGCGCTGATGACCGCCTTGCTCGCCGACGCGACCAATCTCGGCCTCGCGCGGATGGCGCGCAGCTCCACCGTCTCCACGCATTCCAAGCTGCTCTGGACCGCCGAATGGCATGTGCGCGACGAGACCTATCAGGCGGCGCTCGCCTGTCTTGTCGATGCGATTCACGCGCATCCCTTCACAAAGCTTTGGGGCGACGGCGACACCTCCTCATCGGACGGCCAGTTTTTCAGGGCCGGAGGCCACGGCGAAGCGCGCGCCGACCACAACGCCAAATACGGCTCGGAGCCGGGCGTGAAGTTCTACACCCACGTCTCTGATCGTTATGCGCCTTTCAACACCAAGGTGATCGCCGCCAACGCCAGCGAGGCGGCGCATATTCTCGACGGCCTGCTGCATCACGAAAGCGCGCTCGACATTCGCGAGCACTACACCGACACCGCCGGCGCCATCGACCACGTGTTCGGCCTGTGCAGCCTCTTGGGCTTCCGCTTCGCGCCGCGCATTCGCGATCTCGCCGATCGAAGGATCTATGTCCTGGACACCCGCGCGGAATACAAAGCGCTCACGCCGATCATCGGCGGCGCCGTCGACGTGCGTGTCGTCGGCGACAACTGGGATGAGATCCTGCGCTCGGGCGCGTCAATCAAGGCCGGAACCGTCGCGCCTTCGGCGCTTATGCGCCGTCTCGCCGCCTATCCGCGGCAGAACGCCATCGCCAAGGCGCTGCGGGAAATTGGACGCCTGGAGCGCACGCTGTTCACGCTCGACTGGATCAGCGACCCCGCCCTGCGCCGCCGCGCCAACGCCGGCCTCAACAAGGGCGAGGCGCACCACGCGCTCAAGCGGGCCGTGTTCTTTCATCGCCTTGGCGAAATCCGCGATCGGACTTTCGAGAATCAAAGCTACCGCGCCTCCGGCCTCAATCTCGCGGTCGCCGCCATCATTCTCTGGAACACCGTCTATCTCGGACGCGCCGTCGACGAGTTGCGTTCCCGCGGCGAAACCATCCCCGATGAGCTCGTCGTCCATATCGCCCCGCTCGGATGGGAGCACATCGCCTTCAACGGCGATTACGTCTGGCCGGCCGAGCCCCTCCAAAACACCTTCCGACCCCTACGAAGCCCCCGCACAGACTTCCTCGATGCGGCTTAGAGTGCGTTTTATGGAAGATTCCACGATGACCCCTGCGAGCCGAGACGCACCAATTCCAGGCTTTCAGCATCGGGCTTGCGGTAAATGAGCAAAAGGTCGGGGCGGAGGTGGCAGTCCCTGTGATCCTTCCACTCCCCGACTAATTCATGGTCGCAATAACGCGCTGGTAACGGCTGATCCGCAGCCAGAAGATTGACCGCGTCCAGGAGCAGTTGATCGATTTTCTTGCCCAGCACCCCTGATTGCTCGCGCCGATAGTCGCGCCGGAAACGCGAGGTGTATTTAATCGCTCGCATTCAGGCTCCGGAGCAGATCTTCCGGCGCGCCGACATTGACCAGCTCGCCACGGCGAGCGGCCTTCATAGCCTCGACAGTTTCGGCGTTCGGCACAAGCGGCTCGAACGGCAACGCCTTGTCCGTGGCGATCCGAACCATCATCAGCCGGAATGCATCGGACACGGTAAGCCCAATGGTCGCCAGCACGGCGGCGGCTTCCTCTTTCACATGCTCGTCGATGCGAGCGCGAACGACAGTGTTGGTCATAGCATTTTCTCCTTGGGCTACAATGTAGCACATTGCCGCCCGCTTTTCGACCGGAAAGGGAGCCGTCCAGACATGACCCCCTAAAGGGCGCGTGGGTCCCTGCGCCTCGGCGGCCCGCTTTGCGGGCTTCGGGGATTGACCCATTCTTGCGCACCGTCGCCTTCTGAAATTGTCGGGACGAGGGGCGTCCCGACTCTCCGCGCTTCGCGCGGTTCGACACGCCTGCGGCGCGTCGAACAAGAGGCTATGCGAAAACAACCTTCAGAGGATCGCTTCCATGCCCTTACGGCGAATGACGTTGAGCAACGCCAGAGCCGCGCCGGTCGGGCGTTTGGCGCCCCGCTCCAATTGCGACACATAGCCCACCGTCAGATTGAGATATTTCGCAAATACCGCCTGGCTCATCCGCGCCCGCTCGCGTAGCGCACGAATTTCCGCGCCGGTCAGCGGTTCAACCGCAACTGGTTCCGCCTCGCCCAGGTGACGCAGGGTGATCTTCTCATAGGCGGCGGCGTTCAGAATGCCGGTCTCGCGCATGTCGGCGGCCGTTTCCAACAAGGCGCGCGTCAGCCGTGACGCTTTCTTGCCGTCAGTCGCCATAGGACACCTCCTGTAGAATTCCGTCCGCGACCGCTTTGTCGATCGCCTCGACGTCCGCTTCGAGCCATGCCGCTGCGAGTTCCCGCAGCGTCGTCAATTCGTCCTCGTCGATGTTGTCCCGTTCGTTCTTCGCGAAGCCGTAAAGGAACACCGCACGGTCCTTCGACCGGAGGGCGAGCAGAATCCGATAGCCACCGGATCGCCCTTGCCCTGTCCGCGCCACTCGCTGCTTGATGACGCCGCCGCCGAGATCGGCATCGATGAGCCCGCGCTCGGCACGCTCGACAGTTCCACTCAAGCTATCGTCCGCGATCCGTTCGCGCCGCGCATAGCGGGCGAAAAACTTGGTCTTGAAAATCCGCACGCCATCTCCATAATTTTATGAATTATAGTTCTGTGAGCTATGAAAGCAAGATCGGCAATTGAAAGGCTCTTGGCAAGATAGCTGCTATCTGTTAGTTAACAGCTAACTGTCAGCTACCTAGCAGACACCTTTAAGATAGCAGCTAGGTGATAGATGGCGGCTATCTTGGAGTTGTCGGCGGTATGACTGAATCCGGATCTGAGGCGACAGTGATCGCATTCGTCTCTCAAAAGGGCGGCGTCGGGAAAAGCACTCTCTCTCGCGGGCTGGCCCGTGAGGCCGCGAAGAGCGGCCTCGCAGTGAAAATCGCCGATCTCGACACCCAGCAAGGTACGTCGGTCGAATGGCACCGCCGCCGACTCGATGAGGGCGTGGAACCCATTATCTCTGTTGAAGCCTACAAGACCGCCGACCAAGCTCTTGCGCAGGTTGCTCGCTACGACCTCTTGATTATTGACGCTCCGGCGCGTGCTAGTGAAGGCACGCAGAAGATAGCCGAGCGCGCATCGCTCGTTGTTCAGCCGACGAATCCCGCACTCGACGACCTGGGGCCGGCTGTGCGGCTATTCCACGAACTGGTAAAGGCGGGAATCCCAAAGAAGCGCCTCGTCTTCGCCATCAACCACGTGTTGACCGACGCGGAGGAAATCGCGGCGCGGGAGTATCTGAGCGAGGCCGGTTACGAGGTTTTGCATGGGTTTTTGCCGTCTAAGACTTCTTATCGAGACGCGCAGAACCACGGACGTTCCATCACGGAAACCCGGTACGACGCCTTGAACGCCAAGGCAGACGGACTCATTCAATCGCTGATAAATCTGGTGTGAAGATTCCCATGGCCGACCTCTCGAAGCTCATGAAAAAGCGCCTCGGGCCGCCGCCGCCGCCCGAAGACACCGCGGATGTTTTGAAAGCCCCAGAGGTGGCACCTGCCGCTCCAATTACCCCTACAGGGGCTTCGTCAGCCAGGCACCGGCGTGTGGAGGATGGGCGCAGTGCTAGGCGTACGGGGCGAACGGTGCAATTCGCGACCCGCGTCAGCGAAGAATTTGATGCGCGATTTCGGAAGGTCGCCAAGCGCGACAGACTTCTCCTGGCGGAACTTTTGGAAAAGACTCTCGACGCTTACGAAAACAGATAAATAGCTGCTATCTGCTAGATAGCAGCTATCAATTGAATCCGGCCGGCCCCCTCCCGGCTTCTCATGACGAGCCTTCCGCCTTCGGCGCCGGCGAATGGAGAGAGGTTGGCTCGGCCGCTTCGATATCGTCGAGCCAGGCTCGAAGATGTTGCTTCATCCCGCGCTCTATTTCAGCCAAGCGAAGCCCTTTGTCGGCGAGAGCGAGAACAAGGTCGGAGATTTCGCGATCTTTCGGGCCGTAGAGCGGCCAATCCATCAGGCCATCATGAAAATCGGGGTGGCTCACGAGAGCATCCTCTGACGCCGATACGACGATGGCGACTATTCGGGTCCGTCGACGAAAATCGGAACCGGAGATTTTGTGTCGGATCGGCTCACTCCCGCGCACGGCGTTCCAATCGCTGGGCTATGGAGCAGTTCAATTTTTCGAGGATGAATTTGGCGCGTTCGAGGTCGACGAGGTTCTCGGCCGCCATGAAGTCTTTGAAAGCCCGATCGCAAATCGCGTACTCCTGCCTGGTGTCGGGAACGGGAGCCATATAGGCGACCGTCAAAATGGTCAGGACCATCATTGCAACCATGAACGCGCCAGCGGCGGAAAACCAAATGCGGTTCTTTTTTGCGACTACGACCGTGACGTCGGGTTGCATGATCGACTCCTCGTGAATTGAAAATCGGCTCGTCGAGTAATGGCTATCTATATGGGCGTCGTGGCTTATCGAGGACGAACAATCATGCGGATTAGATGCGATCCAGGGGACGATCTACGAAACCACGTGAGTCGCAGCCGATCGTAGTTTCCACTCACGAATGACGGTTCGAGTCTCGTGACGGTCACGCCGACTTCAGTCGATCGACATCCTGGCGGCGACAGGCGTATCGGACGTGAGTGTCGCCGAGTGAGGCGACGCCGACGCATCGGCGAGTTCAGTCTCGCGCGGCGGCGGCTCCGAAAGCTTCACCTCCGTATGCCCGAGCAGCTCGCCGAACAGCGCCTTGTCGGAATCGCGCGTGAGGAACCCAGGCAGCTCGCGGCGCAGCCAATCGCCGAGGCGCTTCGGGAATTCCTGATCGGCAGCGTTCTCTAACCGATGCAGGACGAGAGCGCCGAGCAGAACTTTGCGGCGCGTATCGTCGGCGCGTTCCTGTTTTCCCTGGCGGGCTTGCAGGGCCTTCTTGCGGGCGTCGAGTTGAGCGATGCGTTCGGCAATGGTCTTGCGCGCCATTGGAAATTCCTTCGAGGCAATCAATTCGAGAAGCTCAAATTCATAAGCGAGCGAAAAGTCTTCGCCAAGCGCTTTCATATTGACGATGTCGCGCGCGAAACGTCTCATATTTCGATGTCGCGCGGCGCGTAGGTCTTGTCACCGCAAAGACGCCACAGCGCGGACACCATGAACGATCCGAGCGCAGCGAAGGGTTGTTCAAGGGCGCACTTACGAGTTGCTTCGCAACTCTGGCGCGACTATCCTGCATGCATATTTGCAGATCGATTTTGGCGCATTGCATTGGCGATCTATCATCTTTCCATGAAGCCGATTTCTCGTGCGTCCGGCCGTAGCGCCGTCGCGGCGTCGGCCTATCGGGCCGGACAATGCCTCACCAACGAACGCGATGGATTGACGCACGACTTCACGCGGCGCGACGGCGTCGAGCACAGCGAGATCGTCATTCCGCGCGGCTCTGGCGCGGAGTGGGCGCTGGATCGCTCGGCTTTGTGGAACGCCGCCGAGCTCGCCGAGAAGCGCATCGACGCGCGCGTCGCGCGGGAATTCGAGATCGCGCTGCCGCATGAATTGACCGCCGAGCAGCGGTTGGAGCTTTGCCGAGAGTTCGCGCAAGAATTGGCCGATCGCTACGGAGCGGCCGTCGATTTCGCCATTCACGCGCCGCAGCGGGCGAGCGACATCCGCAATCATCATGTGCATCTGATGATGACGACGCGTAAGGCGACAGCGGATGGCTTAGGCGACAAGACGGATATCGAGCGGGAGAACAAATGGCTGTCGGCGCGCGACATGCCGAGTTCGCAGATGCAGCTGCGCGACATTCGCCAGAGCTGGGAGCAGATCGCCAATGAGCATTTGGCGCGCGCCGGCTTGGAAATCCGCATCGATCATCGCTCGCACCAAGAGCGCGGATTGGAGATCGAGCCGAGCGAACACATGGGCGTTCACGCGACGCAGATGGAGCGGCGCGGCCGAGCGGTGTCGCGCGCGAAGCTCGACAGCGAGACGGCGCGGCGCAACGCTGAATTGATCCGCGAGAAGCCGGAGCAGGTTCTCTCGGTCATCACGGGCGAAAAGAGCGTGTTCGATCGCCGCGACGTCGCGCGGGCGCTGCATCGGGCGATCGACGGGGCGGAGGCGTTTCAGTCGGCGTTCGTCAAGGTGATGGCGAGTCCGGCCATCGTCGAATTGCAAGCCGAGCGGCAGGGGCCGGACGGTCGCGTTTTGGAGGCGGCGCGCTATTCGACGCGAGAGATGGTGGAGATCGAGCGCGGCATGGTTCAGTCGGCCGCGCGCATGGGCGAGGCGCTCGAGCATGGCGTCGCGAAAAGCCATGTCGAGGCGTCGCTGTCGGCGCGAGCGTTTCTGTCGGACGAACAGCGCGAGGCGGTCCGCCACATCGCCGGCGCGGAACGGATCGCCGCGGTCGTCGGGCTCGCCGGCGCGGGCAAATCGACGATGCTCTCCGCCGCGCGCGAGGCGTGGGAGCGAGAGGGCTATCATGTCTTCGGGGCGGCGCTGTCCGGCAAGGCGGCGGATGGCCTCGAGGCGTCGTCGGGGATCGCCTCGCGAACGCTCGCCTCTTGGGAAAACGGTTGGAGCGCTGGGCGGGGAGAACTCGGCAAAGGCGACGTCTTGGTGATCGACGAGGCCGGCATGGTCTCGTCGCGGCAATTGGCGTCGTTCATCGGCGCGGCCGAGCGAGCCGGCGCGAAAATCGTGCTCGTCGGCGATCCCGAGCAGTTGCAGCCGATCCAGGCCGGGGCGGCGTTCCGGGCGGTGGCCGAGCATGTCGGCTACGCCTCGCTCGAAACCGTTCGCCGGCAGGAGCAGGAGTGGCAGCGCCAGGCGTCGCAGGAGTTCGCGCGACACCGGACGCAGGACGGGCTCGCCGCCTACGCCGAAGCGCTGCGGGTAAAATGCGGCAAAGTCTAATATCCGACTAATCTTTTGTTGAAACATTTCCGATAAGACGGCGCCCAAGGGAATGAAAAGGGCAGCGGACGGACA
>WBUW01000446.1 GCA_008933495.1 Pseudorhodoplanes sp. | reverse complement strand
TCCGGCAACGGCCACGGAACAATAATCACTGATATGCGGCATGTCGTCCCGCGGTGAGCGGACCGGGCGGTATTGGAATCGAGCCGGTCCCGCCTGCCGGTCTTGCGGAGCTTGCGCGGCGCGCGCGAGGCCGCGGACGGCGCCGGTCCTCAAGCCGGATGACTTTTCCTCGAAACGTCATCCCCGCTCTGGAGCGGATCCGCCGAAGCGGGAACCGGTTCGGCGCAAGCTCGCGCGAAAATCAAAAACCAGACCAGGATCCGATTCAATCTGAACGGATCACGGTCTCGTGTTCGGTTTGAGCATGATCTTTTCCGAAAACCGCTTCGCACTTTTCGGGATCATGCTAGTGCAGGCCGTACCGTCCAAGGCCGGCGGTTCCGCCCCGGCCGGCGTGACAAAGCTGCCCGAGCGCGAGGATCGGCCAGATAGAAGCAAGATCGCCTGCGATCCCCAGCGAGCCGTCGATCAGGCCGAGACGGAAATCCTGCCGTTCGCGGCCGGATTTGCGTGGTAGCAGCGGCAGGCGATGAAAGCTGCCGGTGTTGAATTCAAGATCGTTCCAATGGTCTGACAATTTGCGCCAGTCGGCATCGATTTCGACGTTCATCCATCGCGAGAGGAGACTGACGCGCCGCGCGATCCGCCCGATGACCGAGGCCGGACGATCCAGCGGATCGTCTCCCGCCGTGTCTAGCGGCGTGAGGAGCGCGAGCACGACGGCATTGCGTCGCTTCGGTATGGGGACGCGCTCGATTGCGTGAATCCCGACGCGGGATACGACCGGTTCGGGCAGGAATATCGCATGAAATCGCGCGCGCTCGCGCCAGTCGATCTTGTGCTGCAGGGCGGTCGCGAGCGCCAAGGACACCGCTCCCGCCCATTCCATCGCGAAACCAAACAGCGTGATGCGCACGAGAAGGTCGAAACCATGTCGGTCCAGGGCCAGCACCCAGGGCTTCGGAATGCCGTGCCGGCCCTCGATCCGGGCCTGCTCACGGAACAAAATGTCGAGCGCACAGGGCGGCCACCAGAGGCATGGCTTGTTGGCGAGTGCTTCGCGCGAGGCGCCCTGCATCAGTACGCGGCCAAGCGCACCGCGGATGCGAGTCATCAGCACGAGGTCGCCGGCCAGCGCCGCATGGCCGGGGATGATGGCCTCGATGGTGGCGGCGCTCCACGCCTCGTTCAGACGCTCCAGCGGAAGCCGGTGCTCCGGATTGAGAAGGCGGTCGGCGAGGGACGAAGTCATTGCTAGACGATCCAATAATCGCCATCCTCCGGCAAGGGTGCGCCGCCGTGGGTCATGGATCGCTCCATACCGGCCGCGGTGATGGCGTACATGCGCAGGAGATCGCCGGGATCGAGCAGCCGGATGACGTGCCGGAACAGCCGCGACGCCGCGGCCTTTGTCAGACGCGCCTCGAAGACGCTGTCTTGCACCCTGACGGCATGATCCTCGAGCAGATCGGCGACGCGCGTTCGCACCTTGGGGCTTGCGATGTCGTAGGCATAGACCATCAGCATCGGGCGGTCGGCCATGGCACCCTCAATAATCGATCACATAGGGCGCATAATGCGCCCGGCCCTCGAAATGGGCGGCGAGCAGGAGCGCCTGGTCGAGCATGATGCCGCGCCAGGTGCGCCGGCGACCGTCGCGCCGGCTCTCGACCTCGCGTCCAGCGGCGCGCTCGTAGGCGCGTACGAGCGCGGCATAGCCAGAAGACTTCAAGCGCAGTCCGCCGTCGCCGCGCGGTTCGAAGTCGTCGTGCCCGACAGCGCGGGTATTGACCGCCTGCACCACGGTGCTTTCGGCGAGCGGGGCACGGAACTCCTCCATCAGGTCGTACACCGCAGCATCGCGATAGTCTTCGGTGCCGTGCAGGCAACCGAAACCCGGATGCAGGGCGGCGCGGGTCAGTGCCACGCCGATGTCGCGGGCCAGCAGAGAGGCCATCACATTCAACATGATGTTGACTGGATCGCGCACGTCCTCACGCTCGCGCTTGCGCAGACGGAAACCGTGCAGCAGACAGAGGCCGAGCGCGGGCCAGTAAAGCCGCGTGGCGTTGCCCTCGTGACCGGTGAGCGAGGACAGCGAGGAGAGAGTAGGTATGCGCTTGAGCCTCTGGATGATCCCGTTCATCTCGGTCAAGGCGTGCAGGACCGCCTGGTCCTGCCGATCGCGGTTCAGACGCCGCAGCAAGGCTCGCTGGTTGCGGATGCGCCCTTCGACAAAGGCGCGTGCCAGAGACAGCCGCGGGCCCTCGCTCGCGGCGCATTGTGCCTGCGCAAGCTGCCGACCGGCCCGAGGCGCGAGCGCGGGCGCCAGCCAGCCATTGGTCTCGCCATGTCCGGTGACGAAGGCGATCATGGTCTCGGTCGCGAGCGCATGGCGTAGCGCTTCGGGCTCGATGTCCGCATGCGGGCCGAGATCGATGCGGTCAATGTCGGCATGCGGGATGGCGAGAATTTCGCGCCAGACCGGTTCGAGCCCGGGTCCGCCGCCTGTGCCAGCCTCGATCGCGAAGGCTTGGTTGCGCAGCGACAGCCGCCGGTCGGCCGAGACCACATGCAGCACGCGATGGCCGGGATCGTATCCGGAATGGCGCTTGCGGTCGGTTTCCGCCTCGTCCTCGATCTGTCCGGCCTCGACCTGCGCGTCTCTCGCGGCGACCTCGCGTATGGCGCGGCCGACCTCATCGAGATCGTCGTCGGACTGCGCGGTCAGCACCATCGAGCGCACGAACAGGTGGCCGAGAAACCGGAAGCCGTGATCGAACGAGGTCACCCGCGTCTTGTCCCGATTCAGCGCCAGTCCATGGTCCTTGAGCAGGGATTCGGCGCGGCGCAGGGCGCCCTCGGCGCCCTGCCGGCTCTCGGCCAGGATCACGAAGTCGTCGGCAAAGCGCACGATATGCGCGCCGCGCCGGGCGAAGGCCTCGTCGAGGCGGTCCAGATAAAGATTGGCGAGAAGCGGCGAGAGCCGGCAGGGCGCCGAG
>WBUW01000445.1 GCA_008933495.1 Pseudorhodoplanes sp. | reverse complement strand
GACGCTTGAAACGGTCTGAACCTCCAGGTCACGTCGACGCCGGAATTCGCGCTATGATTCCTACGCAATGAAGCTGACGACACCCGCCGAATCCCGACCCGGACGCCCGCGCAGCCTGCTCGCGGGCGTGGCGAGGCTCGTCGCCTTCGCGCTCCTATGCGCCGCCGTTCTTGCTGTGGCGACCTTCATCTGGTTCGTGACCGGCATCGCCGATGACGAGACCAGGCTCGACGCCGACGCCGACGGCATCGTCGTCCTGACCGGCGGCTCCTCGCGCATCGCCGACGCGGTGGAATTGCTGGCGCTCGGCCGCGGGCGGCGGCTCCTGATTTCAGGCGTTCACCCGGCGACCAGCCAGCGCGAAATCGTCCGCCTGCTGCCGGATTACCGGCAGGAGATCGATTGCTGCGTCGATCTCGACCGCAGCGCGCTCAATACCGTCGGCAACGCCGTCGAGACGCGCCGCTGGGTCGAAAAGCGCGGCTTCAGGTCGCTGATCGTGGTGACCTCCAACTATCACATGCCCCGCGCCATGGCCGAACTCGCGCACCAGTTGCCGGAGGTGCGCCTGATCCCGTTTGCGGTGGTTACCCACAAGCGCAATGCGCTGTGGTCGAGCGAGCCCACGATCCGGCTCCTCTTTTCCGAATATCTGAAGTATATGCTCGCACTCGCGCGCATGCGCTTCGAGCCCGCGTCCTGATCCCCGCCTTCGGACCCCGCCCGTGAGCATCATCGTTCGTTCGGTTGCCTTCAACACGGCGTTTTATCTCGCGCTGTTCGTCTACCTGATCGTGGCGACGTCGACCCTCGTCATGCCGCGGCGCGTCCTCATCGCGGTCGTCAAGAACTGGGCGCGCTTCAATTTCTGGCTGTTGCGCGCGATCTGCGACGTGCACATGCGGATCGACGGCGCTGAGAAGATTCCGCGCGGGCCGCTTCTGGTCGCCTCCAAGCACCAGTCGATGTGGGAGACGTTTGCGCTGATGACGGTGTTCGCGGATCCCGCCTTCATCCTCAAGCGCGAGCTGTTGTGGATCCCGTTTTTTGGCTGGTGCGCGCGCAAGGCCGAAATGATTCCGGTCGACCGCGGCGCCCGCTCGCAGGCGCTCGCCGCCATGACGCGGCGCGCGAAAATCGAGGTCGAGCGCGGGCGGCAACTGGTCATCTTTCCGGAAGGCACCCGCCGGGCGCCCGGCGCCGAGCCGAAATACAAGTTCGGGGTGGTGCATCTGTATGCGGAAATCGGCGTGCCGTGCGTCCCGATCGCGCTCAATTCCGGGCTTTATTGGCCGCGCCGCTCGTTCCGGCGCTTCCCCGGCACCATCAGGGTCGAAATCCTCGATCCGATCCCGCCCGGGCTCGACCGCCAGACCTTCGCCGAACGCCTGCAAGCCGAGATCGAAAGCGCGACCGCGCGTCTCGTCGCCGAGGGCAAGCCGCGGCGCGCAAGGCCGCGGACGTAACGATACCGGTTCGGCGCGGTCGGGTTCCGCGCGCGCCGCCATCCCAGAGCATGATCCCGAAAAGTGTGAGCGGTTTTCGGAAAGGATCATGCTCGAACAAAGCGCTGAAGCGGGATGTCGATTCGAGGAAAAGTCATCCCGCTTCAGAGCATGATCCCGAAAAGTGTGAGCGGTTTTCGGAAAGGATCATGCTCGAACAAAGCGCTGAAGCGGGATGTCGATTCGAGGAAAAGTCATCCCGCTTCAGCGCGGACCGGCCAGATGGCGGTGCGGTTCGTGCGGGCCCTTCAGGCGTTCGGCGAGCGCGTGCAGGTCCCTGTCGTAGCAGCCGATCTGTTCGAGCGCGGCGACCGTCGCCAGCACATAATCGGGATTGGCGCCGGAGCGCCCGTGCGCCTGCCGGATATGGTGCAATTGCTGCTCCAGCGTCAGCCGGCCGGCATATTGCGGGTGTCCGCGGTCGACGACATAGACCAGCGCCCGGACCAGGCGCTCCGTTTTGCCGTGCAGGGTCACGTTGCGCACGCGCTCCAGATAGACCATCGTGGCCTGCTCGCGCTCGCGCAGGTAGGCGAGCGTTTGCTCGCGCCTGGCCGGGTCGATGCGGAAGGCGATGCCGCGGCAGGCGCCGCCGCGGTCGAGACCGAGCACGAGGCCGGGCCGTTCCGGGGTGCCCCGGTGCACGAAGGAATAGACGCACAGCGAGCGATGGACGCCGGTCATGCGCGCGGGCCGTTGTTCGAGAAAATCGAAACCCGGCCGCCACATCAGGGAGCCGTAACCGAAAATCCAGAAATCCTCGGCCATTTCCGAGGCAAAGGTCGTGTGAGGGGACACGGGTTCGACGGGGCGGATGAGGGACAGGGTTCAGGGCATCTTCGAAAGGCCGCAATCGCGCGCTTCTGACATGAGAGATTGAAGGGCGGAATTCAAGGACACTTTGGATGCAACACGACCCCGCAGCCCGTCTGCCCGCCGGTTCGGGCGGCCGGTCCCGCCGCTGGCTCTTCCTCGTCCTGTTTCTGGTGACCGGCGCCGGCGCCTGGACCGCGTTCTGGTTCTATGCCGCCGACCGCGCCAACACCGCGATCGCCGGCTGGCTGCAGCGCGAGCAGCGCCTCGGCCGCTTCTATACCTGCGGTTCGCAGTCGCTCGGCGGCTTTCCGTTCCGCATCGAGGTGCGCTGCCGCAGCGCCGCCGCCGAATTGCGCCAGCTCGATCCGCCGCTGTCTCTGCGTCTGGGCGAGGTTCTCGTTGCCGCCCAGGTCTATCAGCCGACCCTCTTGATCGGGGAATGGAACGGGCCGCTGACCGTGTCCGAGCACGGCCGCCAGCCGACGATGACGGCCTCCTGGGCGCTGGCCCAGACGAGTGTGCGCGGGCAGCCGCGCGCGCCCGAGCGCATCTCGATCGCGTTCGACCAGCCGGTGCTGGACCGTTTGCAGTCCGGCGCCGCCGAGCGCCTGCTGGCTGCCAGCCGCGCGGAGATTCATGGCCGCATGGTCTCCGGAACGCCGCGCGAAAACCCGGTGATCGACAT
>WBUW01000444.1 GCA_008933495.1 Pseudorhodoplanes sp. | reverse complement strand
TGTGATATCCCGGCGATGCAAAACGTGGATGGCCGGGACAGGCCCGGCCATGACGGCAGCGGCAAGCGATGAGCAATTTGTCGCCCGCATGGCGCCGACGGGTCCGCGCGAAATAAGGCCTGAAGTTAAATTTCGCGAAATGCGGGATTCGCGTGCAGGAGCGCGAGACCCAGATTTCGCCTTCGGCGCAATGCGGGCAACTTGCTTTGAAGGCCGGTCCTGATCCGCTATATTGTTTCCATGTCCGCAACATCGAACCAGCGCACCTTTGCCGTCGTCCTTGAGCCCGAGGAAGATGGCGGCTTCACCGTGCGCGTTCCGGCCTTTCCCGAGATCGTCACCTATGGCGGCGACGAGCGCGCGGCGCTGGCGATGGCCGAGGACGCCATCCGCCTCGTGATCGAGGACTGCAAGGCGCGCGGCGAGCCGGTTCCCGACGGCGAGCCGCCGCAAATCCGCAAAGTTACCATCACGCTTGCGGCATGAACCAGCGGCTGCCGGCACTCACCGCGAAAGAGGTGATCCGCGCGCTGGAACGGGCCGGATTCACGGTGACGAGAATGTCGGGCAGCCATTGCCGGCTGGTGCATCCGGGCGAGCCCGAACGCAAGGTGACCGTTCCCGTCCATGCCGGCGATCTCAAGCGCGGCACGCTGCGCGCGATCATCGCGCAGGCGGGATTTACGTCGGTGGCGGAGTTTTTGAAATTGCTATGAGGTAACGCAGCCTGACGGGGTAGAGCGCAAGCAGGCGCAGCGAAACCGCCATGACGACAGACCCGGATTGCGCTTCGCTTCGTCCGGGATACCCGCTACGGCCGCAGGGGCTGGACATCGGGACGCCAATGGCGTACGTAGACGCCATTGGCGCATAGACTTGGCATGGCGGACAAGCCTATCACGGTGGCCGAGACGCCGTTGTTCGTGCGGCAGGCCGAGGCCGTCTGGGACGATTCCGAGCGCGAGGAATTCGTCCACTTCATCGCGCGTCATCCGACCGCGGGCGACCTGATCCCGGAAACCGGCGGCGTCCGGAAAATCCGGTGGACGCGGGCGGGTTCGGGCAAGCGCGGCGGCGTTCGCGTCGTCTACTTCTATCACGACCCCGGACGCCCGCTGTATCTGCTCATGGTCTACGCCAAGGCCCGCCGTGAGGATCTGACGGCGGACGAAAAGCGGACGGTGCGAACGCTGGCCGCAATGCTCAAGCGCTGACGGTGCAAGGAAAGGGAAAACCCGTGGGCCGATTTGCAGACGATCTGATCGCCAGCATGAAACAGGCGGCGGCGCACGCGCGCGGGCGCAAGGTGCGCGGCCTGCGGGTGAGCGTGGTCGAGGCGCCGGACGTGCGGGCGATCCGCCGCAAGCTGCGCATGTCGCAGCATCGCTTTGCGGCGGCGTTCCGCATTCCGCTGCCGACGCTGAAAAACTGGGAGCAGGGCCGGCGACAGCCCGACGCGCCGGCCGCGGCCTATCTGCTCGCGATCAAGCGGCGGCCGAAGGAAATCATGGAGGCGGTGAAGGGGTGAGGCAGGATGGGTTGAGCCGAAGGCGAAACCTATCGTATGCATTGCGAAGTGACGATGGGTTTCGCTGCGCACAATCCATCCTACGGGCTTACTTCCATCACCCGATGCGATGACCGGGCGCGCGGAACGCCGGACGTTGAGCCACGTCCTCGGCCCCGTGCGGGATGTGAGTTCGTCCGCACGAGCGTCGTCACCGCGAACGCGCCATCGTCCGGCGCTCCGCGCGCAGTGTTTTAAGGCCTCGACCCGCAAACCCCGGCGCGGGTTCGTTGTACGCGCCGCTGTTCCGGCCGCCCGCCGGAGGGGGATTGCGCGGCTTTCGCCTGCCGCCTCGCGCGCTACGGCCACCGCCTCCCGCCCCGCGTCATGTGACGCTGATCAGATGCTCCAAGTGGGGGCGGGATGGTAACAAGATGGCAGGGGAGTGTGGCGGAGATTAGGAATAATATCCGATTTTTGGAACGAATACCGAACTTGCGTTTATTCGTGTATTCGTGTATCAGGATATATTGGAGGATTTGCTATGGCTTTAAAAGATTTAGTTGCTCAGAAGTCTGCGCTGACCGAGGGAGCGATTGAAGGCATTGTGCGTGATTATGTTCGCTATGATGCCGAACAGCGTGAAATAGGGTTCACACCGAAATTTGCTGAACTCTCTAACAAGGCGAAGATACTTGTTTATTTGGTCGCGCTACAGGGATGGCCGTATATTGTTAAAGAGTCGGCACCGTCTGATCCGAAGCCCGCTGACATTGGCGACGAATTAGGAATTCCCGGCGGTACGCTGCGCCCATTACTAAAGGATTTGAAAGAGCGCCATTTGATCGCGACGAAAGCAGGTCGGTATCTCGTTCGCAGTTCTAGCTTCGATGCAATCCAAAAAGAGATCGCCGGTCTAGGAAATGACGGCGGTATCGCGTCAAAAGCGAAGAGTTCTAGGAGATCAAAAAAAACTAAGACGAATCAGCAGAAAGTAGGAGCCATATCTAAGTCTTCGAAAAAAGTAGCGACTGGAGGCTCAAAGGAAATTACGTTGAAATTCAACAAATGGGTTGAGACTGGTTTTTTTGCAAAAGGAAAAACCCTCGGTGATGTGCAAGCGCGATTTCATCAAGAGGCAATTATCATCCCGCAATCGAGTATTCCGAAGTACCTGCTTCGTGCTGTCCGAGATGGCCGCCTTTCGCGGGACATGCAGGAAGTAAATGGAAAGCGGCGTTGGGTTTATAGAAGCAAATAGAGTGTCACCTAAGTGGCTAGCGATATAGATAAGAATTTATCGAGCGCGATAGACGCCCGTGTCGTTAAGGCGCTTCTAAAGAGTTTTGAATCTTTGGTGGCGGCCTATCGCGGGGGGAGAGAGCCGGTCCCGCAAATCTGCACAGGGCGCTAAGTGGAATTTCTGCCTGACGGCAGGCACGCTGTTGCCTGCGAATCAGGAGCGACCATGCAGAGACGACCCCGCCGGAACCACACTCCGGCTT
>WBUW01000443.1 GCA_008933495.1 Pseudorhodoplanes sp. | reverse complement strand
GTGCTGAAAAAGTCTCTTTTGCCGTGAACACAACAGAATCCCGCCGTGAACAGACCGGAATCGAAAGGCGAACCTTGTTCACTTTTTCAGCAGCCTGCTAAGTTGATCTGCCCGGCCGCTGATCGCGCCGGCGGAACGTCAAGTAACAGGGCGCGCGCCCCTCGCGCCTGGCCTTGGTTTCATAGCGTGTGCTGTCGAATCCGGGCCACGGTGCCTGCCAGTCAGAGGCCTTTTCTGCGGTCCATTCGAACGCCGGCGAACGCAGGAAGCGGATCAGCGTCCACGCCGCATAGTCTGCAACATCGCTGGCAAAGCGGAAGACGCCACCCGGCCGCAGCGCCCGCGCAAGCGCGCTCACCATGCGCTCCTGCACGAACCGGCGCTTCCAGTGCCGCCGCTTGGGCCAGGGATCGGGATAGATCAGGTCGATGCGGGCAAGCGCGCCGTCCGGAAGCCAGGCAATCACCTCCGCGGCGTCGCCATGGTGCAGCCGGATATTCGCCAGTCGATGTTTTTCGATTGCGGCCAGCGCCTTGGCCATGCCGTTCACGAACGGCTCGACCCCGACATAGCCGACCTGCGGATGTCGCTGCGCCTCCGCAAGCAGATGCTCGCCGCCGCCGAAGCCGATTTCGAGCCGAACCTCTTGCGTGCCCGGTGCAAACATCGTGGCCAGGTCGGGTGGCGCCGGCGATGCGAGGTCCAAAGCCAGTTTGGGCAGCAGCGTTTCCATCAGGCGCGCCTGATGGCTGCGCAATCGCTTGCCCTTGCGGCGGCCGAAGAACGCGCGTTCGCCAGCCCGGATTTTGTCTTCGTGGCGGGGTCCCGAATGCATGACGGCCGCATCCTTGATGCGGCCGTCTGCAAAACTCAACCCGGGACGAACCGGACCTACTTGAAGGCGCGCCGAATCTGGTCGGCGAGATCGGTCTTTTCCCAGGAGAACCCGCCGTCTTTCTCGGGCGCGCGGCCGAAATGGCCATAAGCGGCGGTGCGGCGATAAATCGGCCGGTTGAGCTTCAGGGTGCGGCGGATATGGGTCGGCCGCAGCGGGAAGAGTTCGCCCAGCACCTTCTCCAGCTTCGCTTCGTCGACCCGGCCGGTTCCGTGGGTATCGACCAGAAGCGACATCGGCTCGGCGACGCCGATCGCATAGGCGACCTGGATCGTGCAGCGTTCGGCGATCCCCGCCGCCACCACGTTCTTGGCGAGGTAGCGCGCGGCATAGGCCGCCGAGCGGTCGACCTTGGTCGGATCCTTGCCCGAAAAGGCGCCGCCGCCGTGCGGGGCGTAGCCGCCATAGGTGTCGACGATGATCTTGCGCCCGGTCAGGCCGCAATCGCCGTCCGGTCCGCCGACCACGAAATTGCCGGTCGGGTTGACCAGGAAATCGGATTCGCGGGCCGGCATCCAACTCTTGGGCAGGGCCGAGGCGACCGCATCCCCGATCAGGTCCCTGACCATCGACGGCTTGTATTTCTTGCCATTGCGGGTCGTGGCGTTGTGCTGGGTGGAGACGACGACCTTGGTGCAGCCGACCGGTTTGCCATCGACATATTTCACCGTCACCTGGCTCTTGGAATCGGGCTGCAGGTCGAACAGCTTTTTGGCGTGGCGCTGCTCGGCCAGCACCTTGAGAATCTTGTGCGCGAAATAGATCGGCGCCGGCATGAACGAGTTCTTTTCGTAGACCTCGCTCTCCGTGCAGGCGAAGCCGAACATCATGCCCTGGTCGCCGGCGCCTTCCTGCTCCGCGCCCTTCTTCTTCTTGGCGTCGACGCCCATTGCGATGTCCGGCGACTGGCCGTGCAGGAGTACTTCGACGTCGGCGCCGTGATAGGAGAAGCCATCCTGGTCGTAACCGATATCCTTGATGACGCCGCGCGCGATCTCGGTAATCAGCTCGCGGTTGACCACCGATTTCGAACCGTAATTCTTGAAGAACGGCGCCTGGCCGCGGCCTTCGCCGGCGATAACGATCTTGTTGGTGGTGGTCAGAGTTTCGCAGCCGAGCCGCGTATTGACGAGGCTTTCGTCGGCAATGCCGAGTTTAACGTCATTTTCGATAAAGGCGTCGAGGACGGCGTCGGAAATCTGATCGCTCACCTTGTCCGGATGCCCCTCGGACACGGATTCGCTGGTAAACAAGTGGCTCTTGCGCGGCACTGAGAAGAACTCCCTTTCGGGACGAAGCGATAGGCGTTCGTCGGCTGCAATGTGGCAGTGTCATTGCAGCGTCCAGCCGCGTGGTCAAGATGTGGGCGCAGGTGGGCGGCGGCGGGGCCGGCCGTGGGGCAGACGGTCAGTCGGCGTCCTCGCCCGTGATCTGCTCGACCAGATCGACAATCCGCCGCCGGAGCTTGGGGTCCTTGATCCGCATGAAGGCGCGGGTCAGCGCCAGCCCGTCGGAGGTGGCCAGAAAATCCGAGACGAAAGTCGGCGACGGCGCCTCGGCCAATCCGTTCGGCTGCCCGCTCTGTTCCGGGCCGCCCTCGAAAAAGAACGATACCGGAACTTGCAGGATGTGGGAGATCTGCTGCAGGCGGCTCGCGCCGATGCGGTTCGTGCCCTTCTCGTATTTCTGCACCTGTTGGAAGGTCAACCCCAGTGCGTCGCCAAGTTTCTCCTGGCTCATACTCAGCATCATGCGGCGCATCCGCACGCGGCTGCCGACATGCTTGTCGGTCGGGTTGGGGGCTTTCTTCACCATTTCATTCTCCTTGCAGCCGACGCTCTTACCATACCCGCGATAAGGACACCCCGGAATACTCCGCGCCGGAGTTCCACTTGCGTCCGTCGCCGATATAAATTCCCTCTATCACGCTTCTGCTTCCGTTATGCATTCCGTAGGCGCGGTGTGGCAATGCATATCAATGCGGTATGCCTGAAGGTGATCAGGGAATTCTCGCTTGTTATCGCGTGCGCCGGCGCACGACAAGGATCAGCGCGACACCGAGGACGAGCGCGACCAGACTGTCGCCCGTGCGCGCATAAAGCGGCGCGGCGGTCCGC
>WBUW01000442.1 GCA_008933495.1 Pseudorhodoplanes sp. | reverse complement strand
CGCCCTCGCAGGTGCGCTGACGAACCGTACCGGCAGCGCGCGACATCAGCTTCCCGGCCGCGACCGCATCGCTTGACCCTCCAGCAGGGCTTCCGTAAACCTCGACCACGCGAATGGGCGCTTAGCTCAGCGGGAGAGCGTTCCCTTCACACGGGAGAGGTCGTAGGTTCAATCCCTACAGCGCCCACCATTCGTTCGGCTCCCTACCCACGGCATCGGAAAGAACGACCATGCAGGCGCTCGCTTTTTTCGCATTTCTGATGGCTGCAACGATTTGCGGCGCCGGCGCGTCCGCATGGGCGCAGGCCGCTCCGCAACCCTACCCCTATTTCCAGAACGATCCGGAGGAGCGCTACACCGGCGGCGCCCCGCGCGGGAAGCTGTTCAGCCTGTTCGGCGGATCGCCCGTGCCACGGACCACCGTGAGCTATCCCAGTCCGGAAACGCCCGGCACGATCGTCATCAACACGCGTGAGCGGCGCCTCTATTTCCTGCTCGGTGAAGCGCGCGCGATCCGCTACGGCATCGGCGTCGGACGCGACGGTTTCACCTGGAGCGGCGTGAAGACGGTCACCGCCAAACGCGAATGGCCGGACTGGACGCCGCCGGAGCAGATGCTGCGCCGCCGCCCCGACCTGCCGCGCTACATGCCGGGCGGGCCCGACAATCCGCTCGGCGCGCGCGCGATGTATCTGGGTTCCACGCTTTATCGCATCCACGGTTCAAACGAGCCCGAAACCATCGGACAGGCGGTGTCCTCGGGCTGTTTCCGGCTGACCAATGAGGACGTGATCGACCTCTATAATCGGGTCAAGGTCGGCACCAAGGTCATCGTGCAGCAATAGCGCGGGCGTCGATAGCCCGGACCGCCAAGGCGCGGCTTGCGGATACGGGCATCCCTGGCCGCTCGCCCCTGTCTCGTGCTGCCATCAGGATCGCGGACACCGCCGTCTGCTCAGCGGCGGACCGGGTCGCGGCTCATGCCCTTGGCGGCGAGTTCGTCGAGATAATCCTGCCAGTAGCGGTCGAAATTGCGGCCCAGCTCGGCCAGATAATCCCAGCTATAGATTCCGGTCGAGTGCATGTCGTCGAACACGAGCCGCACGGCGTAATTGCCGACCGCAAGCACTTCCAGAATCATCACGTCACGTTTGCCGGGGACGGTCTTGCGCTCGTCCGGCGAATGACCCTGGACCTCGGCGCTCGGACTCTTCACGCGAAGGTATTCGGCGGACAGCGCATGGCGCTCGCCATCGTCGAAAGCAACGGTGAGGGATTTGCGGTCCTTGGCGAGCCGCAATTCGGTCGGCCACGTGCTGGCATCCGCTGCATTCATTGCCCATCTCCTGGCGGACGTTCATGGCCGGCAAGGTATTGTGGCGCCACGGGAACCCCGGCTCTGGCCCGTTTGCCCGCGCGCCACTTCTCCATCTGGAGCCTTCGCTCTTGATCTGTCACAATGGCTTTATAGGCGATATCCTGCTTACGGAAATTATAGGGACAGTTCAGGGAACGCGACCGGGAAATGAGCAACATTGTCGTCGACAAGGCCCCCGATGCCATGCGTACACCGCAGACCGGGCGCGCGATCCGCGACCCGTTTGGGCGGGCGATCACCTATTTGCGTGTCTCAGTGACCGACCGATGCGATTTTCGCTGCGTCTATTGCATGTCGGAGCACATGACCTTCCTGCCCAGGGCCGACCTGCTCACGCTCGAGGAAATCGACCGTGTATGCAGCGCCTTTGTCGAGCGCGGCGTCCGCAAGCTGCGGCTTACCGGCGGCGAACCGCTGGTGCGGCGCGGGATCATGACCCTGTTCGCGTCGCTGTCGCGCCATTTGCAGTCGGGCGCGCTCGATGAGCTGACCCTGACGACGAACGGGTCTCAGCTTACAAGATTTGCCGCCGACCTTTATGCCTGCGGCGTGCGGCGGGTGAACGTTTCGATCGACACGCTCGATGCCGGCAGGTTCCGCGCCATTACCCGCTGGGGCGACCTGAAAAACGTGCTCAAGGGCGTCGATGCCGCGCAGGCCGCCGGGCTCGCGGTCAAGATCAATGCGGTTGCGCTCAAGGGCGTCAACGATGACGAAATCCCTGCGCTGATCGACTGGGCGCACGGGCGCGGCATGGATCTGACACTGATCGAAGTGATGCCGATGGGCGACGTCGGCGAGGGCCGGCTCGACCAGTATTTGCCGCTGTCGCTCGTGCGCTCGCGGCTGGCGGAGCGCTATGCAATGCAGGATATCCCCGACCGCACCGGCGGGCCCGCGCGCTATGTGCGCATCGCCGAGACCGGCGGCCGCCTCGGTTTCATCACGCCGCTGACGCACAATTTCTGCGAATCGTGCAATCGCGTCCGGCTCACCTGCACCGGTACGCTCTTTATGTGCCTCGGCCAGGAGGACGCCGCCGACCTGCGCGCTCCGATGCGCGCTTCGGAATCCGACGACCTGCTGCATGCGGCCATTGACGAGGCCATCCTGCGCAAGCCGAAAGGGCACGATTTCGTCATCGACCGCCGCCATCAGCAGCCGGCGGTGAGCCGTCACATGAGCGTGACCGGCGGCTGATCCGCCCTCCCCCGGAGACCTGCGTGGCCGATGCGCGTGCCAGTCGACGTGCATCGCCGCATTGACCGACCGGCCTTGACCATAAGCTTTGCCGGGGTGCTCGTCGCCACGGGTTCCGGTCTCGCCCTCGGTCTGAACGGAACCGGGCGTTGCGGCCGCAAGCCTGATCGCCGTTGCCGCGTTGTTTGTGGCGCTCGGGACCGATCTCATGGTCCATGCGTTCCGCGGCATCGACGTCTCGATCATCGCCCGTTCCGCTACACGCTGCTCGCGTAGGGCGGTATTGCAGGATATCCGGCTTTCGGAGGGGTTCCCGACATCTGGTCGGGTTTCAGCACTGTGCTGGTCGTCGCGAGCGGACGCTGCCCGCTGCATCGGGAAGCGGTCCGGCGGCGCTTGTCCTCGGCGCGGCCGGCGGCGCGGCGCTCAGCCGGCAAT
>WBUW01000441.1 GCA_008933495.1 Pseudorhodoplanes sp. | reverse complement strand
TCATTCCCGCGCCGCGTTTGCGATCAGGAGCGACCGCAAGGCGGGAACACTGATCGAGGTCGGTTTCCGCTCCGAGCGAA
Source organism: Pseudorhodoplanes sp. (assembly GCA_008933495.1). GTDB lineage: Bacteria > Pseudomonadota > Alphaproteobacteria > Rhizobiales > Xanthobacteraceae > Pseudorhodoplanes. Next base: position 2,939 of record WBUW01000441.1, on the reverse strand, counting down.
GCGAGGCGTCATGACCGCGACCGCGGCGGCGAGAACCTCGCCCGCAATCGCCGCCGCGCTCGACGGCGGCAGGCAAATCCCGCCTTTCAGCGCGCAGGGCGCGGGCCTTTCGCTTGAAACCGCCTACCGCGCCGCTGCGCATTTGCGCGCGCTTCGCGGTGCGCGCGGCGAACGGCAGATCGGACGCAAGATCGGCTTCACCAACCGCGCGATCTGGGCGCAGTATCGCGTCGACCGGCCGATCTGGGGCGACGTGTACGACACGACGCTGCACCGGCTCAGCGCAGGCGGTGGCGCTTTCCGCCTCGCCGGCCTGTGCGAACCGCAGATCGAACCGGAGATCGTTTTCGGTCTGTCGGCGGCGCCGGCCGCCGACATGGATGACGCAGCCCTCATGAATTGCATCGGGTGGGCCGGCCACGGTTTCGAAATCGTGCAATCGATTTTTCCCGGCTGGCGGTTCAGCGCCGCCGACACGGTGGCGGCCGGCGGCCTGCATGGCGCCTTGCTGCTCGGCGATGCGATCGAGGTCGCGCAGCTGCCCGACATACACCGCGCACTTGCCACGTTCGAACTCGTTCTGTCATGCGACGGAAAGGTCATCGACCGTGGCGGCGGTGCGAGCGTGCTCGGCAGCCCGCTGGCCGCGCTACGCCACCTCGTCGAGGAATTGGCCGAGCGCGGCTCCGATCCCCTGCGCGCGGGCGAGATCGTCACCACCGGGACGCTGACCCGCGCCTTTCCGGTCGCGCCCGGCCAGACCTGGTCGAGCGCAATCAGTGGTATCGGATTGCGGGGATTGACCGTCGCCTTCGGCTGACAGCGGCGTCCGCGGCGGCTACGATTTGTCGGGGCGCTCGCGGAGACAGCGGCAATGATCGAGGCTGCGCGAACGATATTGGCCGGCATCCTCCTCGCCGTGATCCTCCTTGTCGCGCCCGCCGCCGCCGAACCGGTCGATCTCCTGCTCGTCCTGTCGGCCGACGTTTCACGCAGCGTCGATCACGCCAAATTCCAGCTGCAGCGCGAAGGCTATGCGGCGGCGATCGCCGATCCGCGCGTGCTCGATGCCATCACGTCCGGACGCCACCGCCGCATCGCGGTCTGCTTTGTCGAATGGTCGGGCGTCGGCAACCAGAAGCTCGTGATCGACTGGACCCTGATTTCCGACCGCGCGTCGGCGAAACATTTCGGCGACCAGATCGTCGAAGTGCCGCGCTCGTTCGCCGACCGCACCTCGATCAGCGGCGGCATCGATTTCGCGTTCGCGCAGTTCGCGCGCGCGCCCTACAAATCGGAACGCCGCACGATCGACATATCCGGCGACGGCACGCACAATTCCGGACGCGACCTGGCCGCCGCCCGCGACGAAGCTTTGGCGGCCGGGGTCACGATCAATGGACTCGTCATCCTGAGCGAGCGCCCGCTGCCCTGGAATCCCGAGCACACCAATCCGCCCGGCGGGCTTGCCAGGTATTTTCGCGACAATGTCATCGGCGGGCCCGGCGCCTTCGTGATCGTGGCCGAGGATTTCAAGTCGTTCGGCCAGGCCCTGATCAGCAAGCTGGTCGCCGAGATTGCCGGCCTGCCGCCGCCCGCGCGCGCGGCGGCGCAGCGGCAAGCCAGCGCGCGGTAAGACAATTTACTGCGTCGCGCGCCGGATCAGCGATGCCGGCAAGGCTACGGAAAATTGCCCCGCGCGCTCAGGGACGAAGCCGTCAGTTTGGACCCATTCCAGAAATCGGGCAGTCTGGAATCGTTCCAAGATACTGATATTTCAGTCGAAATTGACTTGACCACCGGCCGCGCCCGCTCCTACTTGCAAGTCAAACGCAACAGAGGAGCGTCCTGATGAACGCGATGTCGATGCGCACCGCCCTGTGCGCTGCCCTGCTGACCGGTTCCGCCGCCGGCCCGGCGCTGGCGCAGTCCAGCGAAGTCAATGTCTATACCTACCGCGAGCAGAAACTGATCCAGCCGTTGTTCGACGAATTCTCCAAAGACACCGGCATCAAGGTCAACATCGTGTCGGCCAGCTCCGGCCTCGACAAGCGCATCGCCGCCGAAGGCGCCAACAGCCCGGCCGACGTGCTTCTGACCGTTGATGTCGGCCGCCTGCAGGACGCGGTGAGGGCCGGCATCGCGCAGCCGATCAGGTCGGCGGCGCTCGACAAGGCGGTGCCCGCGCAATACCGCCACCCGGACGGCCTCTGGTACGGCATCTCGATGCGCGCGCGCGTGGTCTATGCCTCCAAGGAGCGCGTGAAGCAGGATGCCATCACCTACGAAGAACTCGCCGATCCGAAATGGAAAGGCAAAATCTGCATCCGCCCCGGCCAGCACATCTATAACAACGGGCTGATCGCGGCCTATATCGCCAAGCACGGCGAGGCCAAGGCCGAGGAATGGCTGAAGGGCCTCAAAGCCAATCTGGCGCAGAAGCCCTCGGGCGGCGACCGCGACCAGGCGCGCGACGTGGCGGCCGGCAAGTGCGATCTGGGCATCGGCAACACCTATTACTGGGCACTGATGACCAAGAACCCGCAGCAGAAGGCCTGGACCGAGGCGACGAAAGTGATCCTGCCGACGTTTGCGGGCGGCGGCACGCACGTGAACCTGTCGGGCGTCGTGCTCGCCAAGCACGCCCCCAACAAGGCCAACGCGCTCAAGCTGATGGAATGGCTGGTCGGCGAAAAGGCCCAGCAGATCTATGCCGACATCAATTACGAATACCCGGTGCTGGCCGAAGTCGCGATCAACCCGGTCATCGCCAGCTACGGCAAGCTCAAGCCGGACGCGATGCCGGTCGCCAGGATCGGCGAATTCGGCAAGGCGGCCTCGACGCTGGTGGACAAGACCGGCTTCGATAACTGACGTGGCGTCGCGCCCGACGACGACAGCTTCGCGGCGGCGCGGCATGACCCCGCGCCGTCTCCCGT
>WBUW01000440.1 GCA_008933495.1 Pseudorhodoplanes sp. | reverse complement strand
GAATGTGATTGCCGAGGGCATGTGTACAGGCCTCGTGCCGATTACGACCGATATTGGTGACGCCCGTCTGATCGTGGGCGACGTTGGAATTATCGTACCCTTACGCAATCCTGCGGCGCTTGCGCGGGAGCTAAATATGCTAGCAGATATGAAAGACGAGCAATTCAAAGCGCGTGGTATTGAAGCGCGCGAATGGATCAAGCGGAATTTTACTCTCGCCAAAGTAGCCGACTGCTTCGCCGCGCTTTATTCAGAACGTTGAATTTCATCTGAAGCCAGCTAAGACCTTTTCCCGTCGCCTTGCGGTCAGCCTCCTTTTCGGAGTTTTTGAATGTCGAAAGTCGCATTGATTACCGGCATCACCGGGCAGGACGGTGCCTATCTCGCCGAACTTCTATTGGGCAAAGGTTATGTCGTGCACGGCGTCAAGCGCCGGTCGTCCTCGCTCAATACCCAGCGGGTCGATCATCTTTATGCCGATCCGCATTTCGAGAAGACGAATTTCCTGCTGCATTACGGCGACCTCACCGACGCCACCAACCTCATCCGGCTGATCCAGGAGACGCAGCCGACGGAAATCTATAATCTCGCCGCGCAAAGCCATGTGCAGGTGAGTTTCGAGACCCCGGAATATACTGCCAACGCGGACGCGCTTGGCACGCTGCGTCTTCTCGAAGCAATCCGCATTCTGCGCATGGAAAATCGGGTGCGTTTCTATCAGGCCTCCACATCAGAACTCTACGGCAATGCCGGCGAAGTTCCCCAGCGCGAGACAACGCCCTTTGCCCCGCGCAGTCCCTACGCGGCCGCCAAGCTCTACGCATACTGGATTACTGTGAACTACCGCGAAGCGTATGGCATCCACGCCTCGAACGGCATCCTCTTCAACCATGAAAGCCCGATCCGCGGCGAGACGTTCGTGACGCGCAAGGTGTCGCGCGCGGTCGCCGCGATCAAGGCCGGCCTGCAGCATAAATTGTACATCGGCAATCTCGACGCCAAGCGCGACTGGGGTCACGCGCGCGACTATGTCGAGGGCATGTGGATGATCCTGCAGCAGCAACGGCCCGACGATTATGTGCTGGCCACGGGCGAAGCACATACCGTGCGCGAATTCGTCGAAAAGGCGTTTGGCGTCATCGGGCGCACGGTGGCCTGGCGTGGCCAGGGTATTGCAGAAGTCGGATACGATACGGCGAACGGAGACATTCTGGTCGAAGTTGATCCGCGCTATTTCCGGCCGACCGAGGTCGATCTGCTGCTCGGCGATCCCGCCAAGGCGCGCCGGGCATTGGGCTGGAGGCACAGAGTCAGTTTCGACGAACTGGTTCGCGAAATGGTGATGTGCGATCTGAAAGATCTCGGCAGGACGGCGGGCGCATGACCGATACGCGTTTTCCGCTGACCGGCAAACGCGTCTGGGTTGCCGGCCATCGGGGAATGGTCGGCAGCGCGCTGGTTCGGCGGCTGCAGTCCGAGGGATGCACCATTCTGGTCGCCGACCGTGCGCAAGCGGACCTGCGCCGGCAGGACGAGGTCGAGCGCTGGATGGGCTCGCATGAGCCGGATGCCGTGTTCGTCGCGGCGGCGACGGTGGGCGGGATCGTCGCCAACGACTCACGCCCGGTGGATTTTATTTACGACAACCTCGCAATCGAGACGAACGTGATCGAGACCGCACGCCGCATCGGTGTCGAAAAGCTCCTGTTTCTCGGCTCGTCCTGTATCTATCCGCGGCTCGCCGATCAGCCGATGCGCGAAGACGCCTTGCTGACCGGACCGCTGGAGCCGACCAATCAATGGTATGCGATCGCCAAGATCGCCGGCATCATGCTGTGTCGCGCCTACCGGCGGCAGTACGGCTGCGATTTCATTTCCGCCATGCCGACGAATCTGTATGGCCCGGCCGACAATTTTGATCTGGAATCGAGCCATGTCGTGCCGGCCTTGATGGCCAAGGCGCACGCGGTGAAGCAGCGGGGCCACGGCGAAATCGTGGTCTGGGGTACCGGAAAACCGTTGCGCGAACTCATGTATGTTGATGATCTCGCCGATGCGCTGGTCTTCCTGATGAAGAATTATTCCGACGAGGAACACGTCAATATCGGCGTCGGCGAAGACATTTCCATCCGCTCGCTGGCCGAAACGATTGCGCGTGTGGTCGGCGTGGAAAGCCGGTTGCGGTTCGACCCGTCGCGGCCGGATGGCACGCCGCGCAAGCTGCTCGATTCCGAAAAGCTGCACGCCATGGGATGGCGTCCGCGGACCACGCTTGAGGACGGCTTGCGTGCGACCTATCGCTGGTATCTCGACAACGTCGCCTGACGGCGGTCAGGCGCCTGGCGGCCGCCGGATGGTGCGCAGGCCGTGCCAGCCGGCGCCGGCAAGAACCATCAGCGGGGGCTCGATCGGCAGGCGGTATTTCGGCGAGCCGACCGGACCGTTGACGGCCAGAATGTAACAGACCCAGACCGCGAGCAGTGCAAGGCCGATGCGGTCGGCGCCCGCGCGCAAGGCGGTCCAGAGTCCGATCAACTGAATGAGCCGCATCGCAACGACGCCGATAATTCCGGCGAGTAGCCATTGCGCATAACGCGCGTTGTCGGAGCGGAACAGGAAGTTGAACACCTTCTCCAGGAACGAGGCGCCAGGCGTTCCGTAGAATCCGGTGCGCGGCAGGGAGGCGACCGGCGGCGAGAGGACGACGGCGGGCGAGCCCAGATTGACCGCGGCGCCGTTGAGCCATGCCCTTGCGACCGCGAGCACGCCAAGCTCGCGCAGGGCTTCGCGGCCGACAATTTCGAGCTGGCGTGACGCTTCGAATGGGTTGGCGGGCGGCGGCCCGAAACGCTGGGCTGCCCGGCGCTGTATGTCGGCGGCGCCCTTTTCCCATAGTGTGCCGTCTTTGGTTTCCCGGACGAGCGGCACCACCCAGATCGCCAGATGCGTGCCGCCTTGGGCGGTCAACATCCAGGCGCCGTACTGGAGCCCGTTGCGAAGGAAAACCGGCAAGATCAGCAGACAGGCGATTGCGGCGGCGGAT
>WBUW01000439.1 GCA_008933495.1 Pseudorhodoplanes sp. | reverse complement strand
AACACGGCACGCCGGTGCGCCTCGAGGCGGCGATCCGCAACATCGACCGCTCGGCCGGCGCCATGCTGTCGGGCGAGGTCGCCAGGCGCTACGGCCATGCGGGCCTGCCCGAGGACACCATCCATGTGACGCTCACCGGCACCGCCGGCCAGAGCTTCGCCGCCTGGCTCGCGCACGGGGTAACCTTCGAGCTTTACGGCGAAGGCAACGACTATGTCGGCAAGGGGCTCTCCGGCGGCCGCCTCATCGTGAAGCCGCCGGCGGATTCGGGCATCGTGCCCGAGGATTCCATCGTCGTCGGCAACACCGTGCTCTATGGCGCGATATCCGGCGAGTGCTATTTCCGCGGCGTTGCCGGCGAGCGCTTTGCGGTGCGCAATTCCGGCGCGATCGCGGTGGTGGAAGGCGCCGGCGACCATTGCTGCGAATACATGACCGGCGGCGTCGTAATCGTGCTCGGCCCGACCGGGCGCAATTTCGCTGCCGGCATGTCGGGCGGCATCGCCTATGTGCTCGACGACGACAGAAGCTTCGAGAACCGCTGCAACCTGGCGATGGTCGAGCTTGAGCCGATACTGGCGGAAGAGGACGTCAATGCCCGCGTCTACCACCATCGCCACGATCTCGAAACGCACGGGCGCGTCGAAATCCTGACCGACATGACGCGCTTCGACGCCGAGCGGCTGCGCTACCTGATCGGCCAGCACGCCCGCTTCACCGGCTCCAGGCGCGCCGAACACATCCTGGCCAACTGGCAAAGCTATCGCGAGAAGTTCCGCAAGGTGATGCCGGTCGAATATCGCCGCGCCCTCGCCGAGATGGCGAAGGAGCATCTGCAGGCGGCGGAGTAGTTGCGGTAATGGGCAAGATCACGGGTTTTCTGGAAATCGAGCACGAGGACCGCGACTACGCTCCGGTTGCGGAGCGGGTCAGGCATTGGCACGAATTCGTGCTGCCGCTGTCGGAGAAGGAACTGCGCGAGCAGGCCGCGCGCTGCATGGATTGCGGCGTCCCCTATTGCCACGGCACCGGCGCGGTTGAGCCCGGCACGCCCGGCTGCCCGGTCAACAACCAGATTCCGGACTGGAACGACCTCGTCTACAAGGGCAAGTGGGAAGAAGCCGCGCGCAACCTGCACTCCACCAACAATTTTCCGGAAGTGACCGGCCGCGTCTGCCCGGCGCCGTGCGAGGCCTCCTGCACGCTCAACATCAATAACGATCCGGTCACGATCAAGTCGATCGAGTGCGCGATCGCCGACCGCGCGTTCGAGAGCGGATGGATCAAGCCGGAACCGGCCGCGCGCAGGACTGGAAAGAAAGTCGCCGTCGTCGGCTCGGGCCCCGCCGGGCTCGCCTGCGCGCAGCAGCTCGCGCGCGCCGGCCACGACGTTCATGTCTATGAGAAGCACGCCAAGGCCGGCGGCCTGCTGCGCTACGGCATCCCCGACTTCAAGATGGAGAAAGGCATCATCGACCTGCGCATCAGGCAGATGGAGGGCGAAGGCGTGACCTTCCATTACAACGCCCATGTCGGCGTGAGCGTGGCGGCCGATGCGCTGCTCAACGATTATGACGCCGTCGCGCTGACCGGCGGCGCCGAGGCGCCGCGCGACTTGCCGATTCCCGGCCGCGCGCTTGACGGCATCCATTTCGCCATGGACTTCCTGCCGCAGCAGAACCGCCGCGTCAGCGGCGAGCCGCTCGGGGCGGTGAAGGAGATCAGCGCCCGCGACAGGCATGTCGTGGTCATCGGCGGCGGCGATACCGGCTCCGACTGCATCGGCACCTCGATCCGCCAGGGCGCGAAGTCGGTGCTGAATTTCGAAATCATGCCGCAGCCGCCCGAGCATGAGAACAAGGCGCTGACCTGGCCCTATTGGCCGCTCAAGCTGCGGATTTCGTCGAGCCACGAGGAAGGCGCCGGACGTCAGTTTGCGGTGCTGACCCGGAAATTCCTCGGCGAGAGCGGGCGCGTGACCAAGCTGCAATGCATCAGGGTCGACGACAGGCTCAAGCCCGTCCCCGGCACCGAGTTTGAGGTCGCCGCCGACCTCGTGCTGCTGGCGATGGGCTTCGTGCATCCGGTGCACGAGGGCCTGCTCAAGCTTCTCGGCGTCGCGCTCGACGCGCGCGGCAATGCCGGGGCCTCGACCGACAATTACCGGACCTCGGTCGCCAAGGTGTTCGCCGCCGGCGACATGCGGCGCGGCCAGTCGCTCGTGGTCTGGGCGATCCGCGAAGGCCGCCAGTGCGCCAACGCGATCGACACGTTCCTGATGGGATCGTCGACGCTGCCGCGGTGAGGCGGCATTGTTCTGTTCACACCAGCGGCGACCCGGCAATGGATCAAGTTGTCCGGTGATGTCCGCCGCCGGATGGATTTGCGCCTGACCCAATTCGCGAAAAGCGGTCAGGGCGACGTCAAGAGACTGAAAGGCCGTGCCGGCACGAGATTGAGGGTCGGTGATTGTCGCGTGATCTTCGACGAGACACCCGACGCACTTATCACCGTCGCAGTCGGCCATCGTCGCGAAATCTACGATTAGGAGCACGGCATGACCGTACGATTTCAGAAGACGGCCAAGGGCGAGAGCGCCATCCTTCCGCGCAAGGATTATGAAAGGCTCGTCGCAAGAACCGCCGAGGCGGACGAAGGTGCGGGAACGGCGCGTCTCGTTGCAAAAGCGCGCAATGATGTCGCAGCCGGCCTGCCGCTACTGTCCAAGGATGTGGTGGATCGGCTTGCGAGGGGAGAAAACCCGGTCCGCGTCCTGCGTGAATGGCGTGACGTCACGCAACTGTATCTGGCCCACAAGACCAATATCAGCCAGAGTCACATTTCCGATATTGAAAGCGGCCGCCGCACTGGAACGCCGTCGACTTTGCGCCGCCTCGCGGACGCACTGAACGTCCCGCTCGATCTGCTGGTGGTTTGAGCTACCTGAACAATCCGAAGAAGCCGCGCGGCGGCCCGTAATAGGCCGGCGGCTGGCCCGGCTGCCCGGGCTGCTGCGCCACGTGCGGGCCGGGCGTGCGCGCCGGGCCCGCACG
>WBUW01000438.1 GCA_008933495.1 Pseudorhodoplanes sp. | reverse complement strand
GCCGCGCATGTCGCAATAGTCACATGCACCATCGGGTTTCGTCCGCTTCCCGACAGGTCAACGTCGCCAGCCGATCCATCCGGCGGTCAATTTATATTGCTGATAAGAAAAAAAAGATAGTATACTGGATATTATTTTCATCCGTCAGCGACGACACGGGAATGGGGATCGATCGTGGTTAAAACGCGCTGCGCCGATGAACTGAAACAATTATGTCTTCGCGATCGGGCGTCTTGCGATAAAGTGCTGCCCAAATTGACGCACCCTTGGCACCGGAACGCGCACGACAACGCCACCGACCTGACACATGTCACATGGCGAGCCCGCTTAGCATGAGAATTAGGAAGCAAGCCTGATGAAGCCTGCACCCTTCGTTTATCACAAGCCGCACACTGTCGATGAAGCGGCCGCGGTTCTAGCTCAGGTCGCCCCGGATTATGGTCGTGTACTCGCTGGCGGCCAAAGTCTCGTCCCCTCCATGGCATTTCGGCTGGCGCGCCCTACTCATCTGATCGATATCAACAATATTGCCGGGCTCGACCGGCTCGCCGTTGATGGTGACGCGCTTTCGATCGGCGCTACCGTGCGCCACGCCTCCTTTCATCGACCGGTGACGGAAGGGCCGTTGGGACAGCTTCTCGCTTTCGTCGTGCAACATATCGCCCATTACCCGATCCGAACGCGCGGGACATTCTGCGGCAGTCTTGCCAATGCCGATCCCGCTTCCGAATGGTGCATGGTCGCGGCAACGCTCGACGCGACAATAAAAGCAAAGAATCGACAGAACACGCGCGATATTCCCGCTGAAGACTATTTCGACGGCATCATGTCGACGACGCTGAAGGAGGACGAGATCCTCGTGGAAGCGCGACTGCCGATCCTGGCGGCGGATACCCGGTTTGGCTTCTATGAGTTTAGCCGTCGCGCAGGCGACCTTGCGCTGGCTATGGCTCTCGTCTTGTATCGGATCCGCGACGGGAAAATCGTCGAGCCGCGTATCGGCATTGGCGGCGTGGAGGCAAGACCGCGGCGCCTGCGCGAGGCGGAGACCGTGCTAGCGGGACGGGAGCCGACCGCCGCCTGCTTCCGGGCCGCGGCCGAGGCCGTGGCGGACGCGATCGAACCGCTCGAAGATACCCAAACCAACGCCGCCTGTCGGCGGGACCTCATCCACACGGCCGTGTCGCGCGCGCTCAAACGGACCTCCACATGACCGAAAAGATCGAGATCACCCTGACCATCAATGGACGCGCCTACGCCGTTCGTACCGAGGCACGGCGGACATTGGCCGACGTCATCCGCGAAGACTGCGGCCTGACCGGCACTCATACCGGCTGCGAGCATGGCGTTTGCGGCGCCTGTACCGTCATTATCGACGGCGCGCCGATGCGCTCCTGTCTCATGTTTGCCGTCCAGGCTGAGGGAAAATCGATCCGGACAGTGGAAGGACTTGCAAAAGGCAAAGAGCTGCATCCGCTGCAGCGCGCCTTCATCGAGCATCATGGCCTGCAATGCGGTTTCTGCACGCCCGGATTTCTCATGCTCTCGACCGCCGCCCTGGAAAATGGACTGGAGATCGATGACGACAAGCTGCTCGACCTATTGTCGTCCAATCTGTGCCGCTGCACCGGTTACGAGAATATCATCAAGGCCGTGCGGGCGGCGGCGGACGAGATGCGGGGGCAACGATGAGCATTACCGGCGGCACCCGTTCGGACAAGAAAAAATTTATCGGCGCCTCGGTAAGTCGCCTTGAGGATCCGCCGCTCGTAACCGGCAAGGGCTGTTTTGCGGCTGACGTATCTTTCCCGCATCAGCTCCATATGCGCATCGTCCGCTCCGACCTTGCGCATGCCAGGATCAAATCGATCGATGTCAGCAATGCACGCGCAGCGCCGGGCGTGTTCGCGGTGTGGACGGCCGCCGACGTAGCCGATATTCCGCCCATCAATTTGCGTGAAGGTCCCAACGAGATTCTGGCTCCCTATCTCCAGTCGCTGCTGGCGAAAAACAAGGTTCGCTTTGTCGGTGAAGCGGTGGCCGCTGTCTTCGCGGAAGATTCCTATCTGGCGGAAGACGCCGCCGATCTGGTTACGCTCGATCTCGAAGAGCTGCAGCCGGTATTGTCGGCCGATGGAAGTCCCGGCGAATTCGAGCCTGGTCGATCGACCGAGCCGACCGTGATGTGTAAGGGCTACGGGGACGTCGATGCCGCCTTCCGCACTGCGCCCCATATTGTCGAGATGGAACTGTGGATCGGCCGCCATTCCGGCGTGCCGCTGGAGACCCGCGGCGCCATCGCGCGTTTCGATGCCAGCCGGGACATCCTGGAGCTTCACGGCGCCGCCAAGGTGCCTCACCGCAACCGCGACGCCATCGCGCGCCTGCTCGGGCGCAGTCCCAATTCCATCCATTTGATCGAAGGCCATGTCGGCGGCGGCTTCGGCATCCGCGGGGAGCTGTATCCCGAGGACGTACTGGTCTGCCTTGCCGCACTCCGGCTCGCCCGTCCGGTCAAATGGATCGAGGACCGGCGCGAGCACCTGATGACCGCCAATCATTCACGCCAGCAATATCACCGCATTCGCGCCGCCGTCGCGGCCGATGGCGAGGTTCTCGCCATTGATGACGAATTCTTTCACGATCAGGGCGCCTATGTCCGGACTCACGGGATGCGAGTGATGGACAACACCATAGGCACATTGGCAGGTTCCTATCGCATTCCGGCGATGCGGACAGCCGGACATTTCCGGCTCACCAACAAGACGCCGGCCGCGACCTATCGATCGCCCGGCCAATACGAAGGCACGTTCGTGCGCGAGCGCCTCTTCGACGTCATTGCCGCCAAGCTTGGCATGGATCCGATTAAACTGCGCCGACGCAACCTGATCTCGTCTGCGGAGATGCCGTTCAAGCGCAAACTTAACGTTTTGGGCGAGGACGTCATTTACGATTCAGGCGACTATGAGGGCCAGATCGACAAGGCTTTGACCGCCTTCGGTTGGGATGAACTGCAGATCGAGCTGAAGCGCCGCCGGGCGGCCGGCGAAATGGTCGGCGCCGG
>WBUW01000437.1 GCA_008933495.1 Pseudorhodoplanes sp. | reverse complement strand
CCAGGAGGTGGCGACCTGCGCGATCTCGGGCGCGGTCGGCACGTTCGCGCAGGTCGATCCGCGCGTGGAGGCGCATGTCGCCAGGGCGATGGGCCTTGCCGCCGAGCCGGTCTCGACCCAGGTCATCCCGCGCGACCGCCACGCGATGTATTTCGCAACGCTCGGCGTCGTCGCCTCCTCGGTCGAACGGCTGGCGGTCGAAATCCGGCACCTGCAGCGCACCGAGGTGCTGGAGGCGGAGGAATATTTTTCCGCCGGCCAGAAGGGCTCATCGGCCATGCCGCACAAGCGCAACCCGGTGCTGACCGAGAACCTGACCGGGCTTGCGCGTCTCGTGCGCGGTTACGCCATCCCGGCGATGGAGAACGTCGCGCTCTGGCACGAGCGCGACATCTCACACTCCTCGGTCGAGCGCATGATCGGGCCCGACGCCACCGTCACGCTCGACTTCGCGCTCAACCGCCTCGCCGGCGTGATCGACAAGCTCGTGGTCTATCCCGAAAACATGCAGAAGAATCTCGACCGCCTCGGCGGGCTCGTGCATTCGCAGCGCGTGCTGCTGGCGCTGACCCAGAAGGGTGTCGCGCGCGAGGACGCCTACCGCATCGTGCAGGAGAATGCGATGAAGGTCTGGCGCGGCGAAGGCGACTTCCTCAGCTTCCTCAAAGCCGACCCGCGCGTGACCGCCAAAATGAGCGAAAGCGAGATCGAAGACAATTTCGACCTCGCCTACCATTTCAAGCACGTGGATACGATATTCAGGCGCGTGTTCGGGGAAACGTAGCCGGGCCGTCCAAGAGGGCGTCGAGCCGCACCGTGCGGGTCTCGGGCGCCGTGATAAAATGTGCGCTCAGCGATGTCTTCAGGATGCCGTTGGTCACCGCGATCTCGGCCGTGAAGGCGCACACGTGGCCGCTCCCGTCCGGGTCCGGCGTGCATCGCTCCTTGCGAAAAGCCGTTACCTCGAAACGGTCGGTGCCGCTGGCGCGAATGGCGGCGACGGCTTGCGGTCCACCGGTCTCGGCGGCGAAATCGAGCGCGGCCTGTACCTGGTCAGCCAGCCTCCGCTCGAAAGCCGTTTGCATCTGTGCGTCGGTCGGCTCGCCGCCGCTCGCGGGGAGCGAGACAATGCCGAGCGCACCGAACACTGCCGCCAACGTGAAACAAGGCACAAGGACCGGCGTACGCATTCGTCACCCTCGGATCAGCGGGGTTACGGTACCACTCAGACCTTTGCGGTATGATTTGCCGGATTGCTCGAATTTTAGCGATCCGGCGGTTTTGCCACGCCGGCCTGAGAACCCGGCGCCGTGGGCTGGCGCGGATGCACCGCATCCCTGAAGTCCTCGAAGCTCTTCCAGGCCGGCTCCAGCGGTTCGCAGCCAGCCCCTGGGATGTAATCGGAGGGGGCGACAAGCTGCATCGAGGGGATATAGCGCGGGCAATTGGGGAAGATGGCGCGCGCCGTCACGCGCACGATGAGTTGCGCGCCCACCGTTTCCGCAAGCAGCGGATCGTCGCGGCGCACCGTCGCGCTCCCGTTGACGCGCAGCCGCTTCGGCTTGTCGTGCATGGCAATGAACAAAAGCCCGACATGCGGATTGACCAGCACGTTGCCGAGGCTCTTGAACATACCGTTGCCGTCATAGTCGGGAAAGGCAAGCTCCGAAGGGCCGGTCACGCGCACAAAGCCGGGCGGTCCGCCCTTGAACGAGCAGTCCGGACGGCCCTGCGCGTCCGCGGTGGCGATGAAAAAATACTGGACGCTTTCGATGTAGGCCTGGTCGTCGGCAGTGAATGCGGTGCGGGTCAGTTTCGCTTCCAGCCGATCGGAAATGCGTCGCGAGTCGAACCGGTCCTGCAGGCGCCGGTTGCCCTCGTGATACATGATGGACTGCGGCATGACGCAACCTCATGTGTTCAATGCCTTGCTTGTCCCGGTATCCTGCCGCAAATTGCGCGCGACATCGAGGGGGCATTTCACGACATGGCCAAAAAGAAGAACGTCAGAACGGTAATCAGCCAAAAACACGAAATCCTCGCTCCCCGCCTGAAAGACATTCCCGAAACCGAACTGAACGAGCGTCAGCGCGCGATGCTCAACGACATCCGCACGACGCGCGGGGCGGGAACGACCGGCGGCCCGTTCGGGGTCTTTCTGCACGCGCCCGATTACGGCGACCTGGCGCAGAAGCTCGGCGCCCATTGCCGCTACCGCACCGCGGTGCCGCCGCACCTGTCGGAATTCGCCATCCTTGCGATCGCGCGGCTGTGGCGCGCGCAATACGAATGGCACGCGCACGTCCCGGTCGCCGCGAAAGCCGGCGTCAGGCCGGAGACGATCCGCGACCTGAAGGCGGGCCGCACCCCGGCACGGCTTTCGAAGGACGAGCGCGCGGTTTTCGATTTCATCGGTGAACTGCACCGCACGCGGCGCGTGTCCGAGCGCACCTATGCGCGCCTGCACGCGCTATTCGGCGACGCCGGCATGGTCGAGTTCACCGGCCTGCTCGGCTATTACACGCTGGTGGCAATGACGCTCAACGTCTTCCGCGTGCCGCTGCCCGAAGGCGCGACCCCGGCGTTCGCGGAACCGGGCGGCAGGCGGACCGCACGGGGCCGGCGCAGAGCCTAAAGCGGGATGGTTTTTGCTCGAATCGTCATCCCGCTTCGGCCCGTTGTTTGAGCATGATCCTTTCCGAAAACCGCTTCGCGCTTTGCGGGATCGTGCGTTAGGCCACGCGGTCGGCCGGCTGCTCGCCGGCGACGGGCGCTTGCGGCCGCGACCGGTTGTTGCGCTGGTTGAGCAGCTCGATGAACCGCTCCTTGGGCATCGGCGGCGCCAGCAGCACGCCCTGGCCGAAATCGCAGCGCATGACCTGCAGCGCCTGAAGATCGGCCATGTTTTCGATGCCTTCGGCCACCGCCACGCTGCCGAAGCGGTGCGCCAGATCGATCGCGGTCTGGCAGATGGCGCCGTTGGTGCCCTCGGTCGCGCAGTTTTTCACGAAGGTATGGTCGATCTTCAGCTCGGCGAACGGCAGTTCGCGCAGCGAGGCAAGCGAGGAATAGCCG
>WBUW01000007.1 GCA_008933495.1 Pseudorhodoplanes sp. | reverse complement strand
CTCCGGCTATGCCGAAGAAGCGCGCGCGGCGGCAGCAGCATCGGCAGCCGCGCGCGCTTCTTCGGCATAGCCGGAGGGCGGCACGATGGTGACGAGCGTGGTGTCGAGCCGGGTGAGGATTTTCACGCCCTTCGGCAGCGCGACGTCGTTGAGATGCCTGGAATAGCTGATTTCAAGACCGCTCACGTCGACCTCGATCGCCTCCGGGATCGCATCCGGCGGGCAGCGCACATCGATGGTATGGGTCACGATGTTGACGGCGCCGCCGCGCTTCACGCCGGGCGAATTTTCGGCTCCGACCACGTGAACCGGAATGGCGACGCGGACCAGCGCGCCTTCGCCAAGCCGCATGAAATCGACATGGATGGGCTGATCCTTGATCGGGTCGAGCTGGAAGTCGCGCGGAATGACGCGATGCGTCTGGCCGTCGATGTTGATGTCGTAGAGCGTGGTCAGGAAGCGCCCGGCACTGATGCGCTGGCGCAGTTCGTTCTTGTCGAGCGCGATCGCGAGCGGGGGCTTCTTGTCTCCGTAAATCACGCCGGGGACGCGGCCTTCGCGACGTTCCGCCCGAGCAGCCCCCTTGCCGGCCTTCGGACGCGCCGCCGCCTTCAATTCCTTGACGGTCGCCATAGGTCTATATCCTTGTCTTAGCTCTGGAATTTTACGGGAACCCGCGGCGCGCCTCCAGGGGTGCGGGCACCGCGATTGCGCAGGCTTATAGCGGCGAGCGGCCGCGATGACAAGGAACGAGCCGATCGTCCGGTCAGGCGACCGGAGGCGTGCCCTCGGACGGGCCGCTGGCGTAAGCCGGCGGCGAAGGCGGTGTTTGCGTTTCGAGCTTGGCTTCCAGCGCGGCGACCCGGGCTTTCAGCGCCTCGTTTTCCTCGCGCGCCAGCCGGGCCATATCCTTAACGACCTCGAACTCCTCGCGCTTGACCAGATCGAGATCGTTGAGCCAGCGCTCGGCCTGGCTGCGGAAGAGCGTGTCGAATTCGCGCTTGATGCCCTGGGCGACGCCCGTGGCGTCGTTCATCAGGCGTGCAATCTCGTCGAAAAACCGGCTGCTGGTCTGGGTCATCGTCTGACTCCGCTGGAACCCCGCTCCCGGCAACATATGGTTTGCGACCACATGCCTGCAAGCAGGCCGCTGCCTGCCGCCGGACAATGAGCGGGGCGAGAGGGTTGACTTGTCCATTCGCCTGGTCGCAATGGGCCGGACTGGGGAGTTCCGATGTCGTTCCTGACGTTGCCATACCCGGCCTTTGATCCGGTCCTGATCCAGATCGGCCCGCTCGCGATCCGCTGGTACGCGCTCGCCTATATCGGCGGCATCCTGTTCGGCTGGTATTATGCGCGCACGATCATCCGCAACGGCCGGCTGTGGGGCGGCCGGGCGCCGATGACCGTTACCGATTTCGACGATTTTGTCGTGTGGGTGACGTTCGGCATCATCCTCGGTGGCCGCCTCGGCTATGTGCTCTTTTACAATCCGGCCCATTTCGCAGCGCATCCGGCCGAAATCCTGCAATTGTGGCAAGGCGGGATGTCCTTTCACGGCGGCTTTGCCGGCTGCGTGATTGCGGTTCTGTCATTTGCATGGCGGCGCAAGATTCCCGCATTGTCGCTCGGCGACGTGACGTGCGCGGTCGGTCCGATCGGGTTGTTCCTGGGACGTATGGCCAATTTCATCAACGGCGAATTGTGGGGGCGGCCGACGGACGTGCCGTGGGCGATGGTGTTCCCGGGCGCCGGACCGCTGCCACGTCATCCGAGCCAGCTTTACGAGGCTGCGCTCGAGGGGATCGTGCTTCTTGCCGTGCTCGCATTCGCGGTACGCGCCGGCGCGCTCCGGCGGCCGGGACTGGTGATCGGCCTGTTCGCCATCGGCTATGCGCTGGCGCGATCGTTCTGCGAACTGTTCCGCGAGCCAGACGCCCAGCTCGGATTCATCTGGGGTGGACTGACGATGGGAATGCTGCTGTCGGTCCCGCTCTTCCTTGCGGGGGTCGCGTTCGTCGTCCTTGCGCGCCGGCAGGGTGCCGTTCGACGGAGCTGATCGGTGGAGGCGCAGGCATCGCTGGAATCGGAAATCCGCCGCCTGATCGCGGTGGTGGGGCCCATTCCGGTGGCGCAATATGCCGCGCTGTGCCTGACCCATCCCGCGCACGGCTATTATGTCACGCGCGATCCGCTCGGCGCGGCCGGCGATTTCATCACCGCGCCCGAAGTCAGCCAGATGTTCGGCGAATTGATCGGTCTTTGGAGCGCGGCGGCCTGGAAGGCGATGGGCTCGCCCGAGAATGTGCGGCTGGTCGAGCTGGGTCCGGGCCGCGGCACCTTGATGCGGGACGCGCTGCGCGCGCTGCACGTGACGCCGGCTTTCCGCAAGGCGCTGGTCGTGCATCTTGTCGAAGTCAGTCCGGCGCTCGAACGCGTCCAGCGCGAGACCCTGGTCAATGCCGGGGCGATCGTTCAGTGGCATCGCGACCTCTCCGAGGTGCCGGCCGGGCCGGTGATTATCATCGCCAACGAATTCATCGACGCCATTCCCGTCCACCAGATGGTCAAGCAGGAGGACGGCTGGCACGAACGCGTCGTCGGCGTCACCGCCGCGGGCAATTTCACGTTCGGCGTTCGGCCGGAGCCGGTGCCGCATTTCGAGCGCGTGCTGCCGAAAAGCGTGCGCGAAGCGCCGGCCGGCTCGATCTTCGAATGGCGGCCGGACAATCTCGCTTTCGAGATCGGGCGGCGCGTGCGCGACAAGGGCGTCGCGCTGATGATCGACTATGGGCATACCGAAAGCGAGGTCGGCGACACCCTGCAGGCGGTCGGTCAGCATGCCTTCGCCGATCCGCTGATCGCGCCCGGTGCCGTCGACATTACCGCCCATGTCGATTTCCAGGCGTTCGGTGCCGCGGCCGAGAGCATGGGGGCCGCCATCTACGGACCGATCGAACAGGGTGATTTCCTGGCGCGGCTTGGCATCGAGGCGCGCGCGCAGGCCCTGAAGGCGACCGCCCTGCCTGCCAAGAAAACGGAAATCGAAGCCGCCTATGCGCGCCTGACCCAGCGCGGGCGCACCGGCATGGGCCGACTGTTCAAGGTGATGGCGCTGGCCGATCCGGCGATCGGCCCGCCGCCGGCATTCGCGAACTGATTATGTTGCAGGCGCCGTCATTGTCAGCTCGCCCCGGCATCCGGCACGCCTTTTTCACGCGCGCCGGCGGGGTCTCGCAGAATATATACGCCACGCTCAATGGCGGCGTCGGCTCGCAGGACGATCCCACCCGGGTGAGCGAGAACCGCGCGCGGATGGCGCGCCGGCTCGGCGTGGAACCTGCGCATCTGGTGACGGCCTATCAGGTGCATTCGGCGGTGGCGGTGATTGCGGACGCGCCGTGGGAGGCGCCGGCGCGGCCGCGGGCCGATGCGATCGTGACGCGCGTGCCCGGGCTTGCGATCGGGGTGACGACGGCGGATTGCGGACCGGTGCTGTTCGCGGACGCAACCGCGCGCGTGATCGGGGCGTCGCACGCGGGATGGCGCGGCGCGCTTTCCGGCATTCTCGAGTCAACGCTCGAGGCCATGCAGTCGCTGGGTGCCGACCGTGCGCGGATCGTCGCCGCGCTCGGGCCGATGATCCGCCAGCCCAATTACGAGGTCGGCGGCGATCTCGCCGATACGTTCGCGGCCGCCGACCGGGAAAGTGCCGCCTTCTTCCGTCCCGGCGCACGCGCGGGCCATTCGCTGTTCGACCTGCCGGGCTATATCGCCATGCGGCTGCGGCGCGCCGGCGTCCGTCAGATCGAGGATCTCGGGCACTGCACCTATGCCGATCCCGAACGCTTTTTCAGCTACCGGCGCTCGCAGCATCGCGCCGAGCCCGATTACGGGCGGCACGTCAACGCCATCGTGCTTGCGCCTTAACCGCGACGTCGGTTCGTGAAGGCGGAGGCCGGACGGGCGGCTGGACCGCTGCGGCGAATTTCGCTACGCCTTGACCCGGCCGGACGCAATGAGCCCACCGAGGCTTCTATCAAGTCAAAGAGCCGGCTGCGGGGACGTGATGCAGGGTCGTGTCGAGGGCGTGCATTCGCGCAGGCGTGTCGGGCTTGTTTCAGTCTGGATCGTTTTGTGCGCGATGGTCGGCCTTGCGGCCGCCGGCTGCACGACGACCAAGACGTCCGTTCGGTCCGCGCCCGGCGCCCCCGACGCCAATGCCACGGTCGCCTTCGAATCGATCGACGGCCCGCCGTCCGCCGTCTTCCAGCGCCTCGTGCAGAAGCTCAATGCGGAAGCCGAGGCGAGGAAGGTGCCGGTCGTCTCGCACGCCAAGGCCGCTCCCTATCGCGTCCGCGCCTATGTCGCGCTTGGCGTCTACAGGAAGAAAAATCAAGGTGTCGTGTCATGGGTGTTCGATGTCTATGACGCGCAGCAGGAACGGACGGTGCGTTTCTCCGGCGAAGAGCTGGCCGCCGTGCCGGGCCGGACGCTCGGGCATGCGGCCGCCGATCCCTGGCAGGCGGTCGACGACGATGTGCTGATGCGGGTGGCGCGCGCGGGCATGGAGCGGCTTGCGGGCTATTTCCGGCCAGCCGCGGCCGTCGCATCGGCGCCGCCAGCCGATTCGCCGGCCATCCCGGAGACGGGTGCGGTCGCGGTTGCGGCGCACGACGATTTTCGCCCCGAAGCGCATGGCATATTCCGGCTTTTCCGCAACGATCCGCCGGCCGCGACGGCGTCCGCGCCGATTTCGGAACCGGTCGGGACGGCAGAGGCAGAGGACGGCAGCGTCCCGCTCCCGCGCCACCGGCCGGCAATCCCCGGGCCGCGGCGCGAGGGCCGGGTTGCCTCGGTGACATCCCTCCGCTAGCTCAAAGCCCGGGGCGGGCTGGAAAACTCGCGGCCCGGAAGCGGCCCTTATTGCCGGACCGGCAGGCGGCTTGTTATCAGGCCACCGGGCGCCCGTTGCGGCCTCGGCGGGCTCGCGACAAAGACGTCAGACCGCGTACAGGCGCGGGGAATTCGAGCGGGGACACGGCGATGGCGAGCAATGGGGCGATCAGGATCGTCGCCGGCAATTCCAATCCGGTGCTTGCAAAAGAGATCGGCGAATATCTCCAGACCGACCTGACCAAAGCCGTCGTCCGCCGCTTCGCGGACATGGAAATTTTCGTCGAAATTCAGGAAAACGTGCGCGGCGCGGACGTGTTCGTGATTCAATCAACGTCGTTTCCGGCCAACGACCATCTGATGGAATTGCTGATCATCATCGACGCGCTGCGGCGCGCGTCGGCGCGCCGCATCACGGCGGTCATTCCCTATTTCGGCTATTCGCGGCAGGATCGCAAACCGGGCCCGCGCACGCCGATTTCGGCCAAGCTCGTCGCCAATCTGATCACGCATGCCGGCGCCAATCGCGTGATGACGCTCGATCTGCATGCCGGTCAGATCCAGGGCTTCTTCGACATCCCGACCGACAATCTCTACGCCTCGCCGGTGATGGTGCGCGACATCCGCGAGCGGTTCGATCTCGAAAAGCTCATGGTTGTCTCGCCCGACGTCGGCGGCGTGGTGCGGGCCCGCGGTCTCGCCAAGCGCATCAATGCGCCGCTCGCCATCATCGACAAGCGTCGCGAGCGGCCCGGCGACTCCGAGGTCATGAACGTCATCGGCGATCCGCGCGGGCACACCTGCATTCTGGTCGACGACATCGTCGATTCCGGCGGAACGCTGGTTAACGCGGCTGACGCCTTGCTCGAACAGGGCGCCGCGGACGTCTACGCCTATATCAGCCACGGGGTCCTGTCCGGCGGGGCCGTGGCCCGCGTGTCGAACTCGCGGCTGAAGGAACTCGTGATTACCGACTCCATCCAGCCGACCGAGCCGGTCCGGAACACCAAGAACATCCGCGTGCTTCCGATCGCACAACTGATCGGCGAGGCGATCGGGCGCACCGCCGCCGAAGAGTCCGTCTCCAGCCTGTTCGATTGAACCGGCGGCCGCGGCAGCCCCCTGAGTCATCCTGTCGCATGGCGGCTTGTGGATAGGCGCGCGCCGCGCGCTCAAGCGCCTGTGCAAAACACAGCCTTGGCGAGTCGGGCGCCGTCTGCGCTTTGGAGCGAAGAATCCGACCGGTTATAGTCACCGGACGGGTGATTCGTTTTCCGGCGGTCAATCCGGTGTCGGTAACGGAATCCTGCGTCAAAGAGAAGCTGTCCCGGCCGGGACAACAGGTTGCGTTGAAGGTCGTGCGTGGCGGCGGTGCGCAAGCTGGTCCCCGAATGGCGGTCGAGACGGAATGTCCCTGACAGACTTCAATGACGTAAGACGCATGAGCCCGCTCGATGTGGTCGAGCAATTGGCGGCCGGAAATGACTGGTCGTTCGAACGCGCGGGCGAGGACGAAATCAACATTCTCATCAAGGGCCGCTGGAGCGACTATCAGGTCTCGTTCACCTGGATGGATGAGCTTGAGGCGCTGCACTTGGCTTGCGCCTTCGAGCTCAAGGTGCCCGAGCGCCGCCGCGCCGAGGTTCAGCAGCTCATCGCCCAGATGAACGAGCAGATGTGGGTCGGGCATTTCGACCTTTGGCCGAACGACGGCATGGTGATGTTCCGGCACGCGCTGGTTCTCTCCGGGGGGCTCGGCGCGTCGGACGAGCAATGCCGGTCGGTGCTTTCGACCGCGGTCGAGGCCTGCGAGCGTTATTTTCCGGCCTTCCAGTTCGTGCTGTGGGCGGGCAAGCCCGCGCGCGAGGCACTCGACGCGGCGATATTCGAGACATCTGGCGAGGCCTAAAGCGGGATGACTTTTCTTCGAATCGTCATCCCGCTTTAGATCGTTGTTAGAGCATGATCTTTCCGAAAACCGCTTCGCACTTTTCGGGAATATGCTTTAGCCGCCGTACCGGCAAAAGATCGTCCGAAAAACCAACGAGCCCGGACCATGATCCGATTCAACCGGAACGGACCATGGTTTAGAGATGGGCGGACCGTGGCCGGACCCGGTCGCGCGATTCTGCCGTCACAGGTGATGCCATGACCACTGCCGAGAACGTCGCCTCGCTGGAGAAGGCCGGGACGCTGACGCTGGTCGGCGCCGGCAAGATGGGGGCTGCCATGCTGGAGGGCTGGCTGGCGCGCGGCCTGCCGGCCAGAAACGTCACCATATTCGAGCCGCAACCGTCCAACGAAGTCGCCTTACTGGCGCGCAAGGGTGTCTCGCTCAATCCGGATAAAACGCGGGCGCCGAAGTCTGCGGTCACCGTTCTTGCGGTCAAGCCGCAGGTTGCGACTGAGGTCGCTCCGACCCTCGCCGTACTTGTGCCCGAAAACGGACTGGTGATTTCGATCATGGCCGGCAAGACGCTGGCCTTTCTGGAAGCGGGGTTTGCGCACGCCGCCATCATCCGCTCGATGCCGAATACGCCGGCCGCGATCGGCCGCGGCATCACGGTGGCGGTTGCGAATGCACGCGTGTCGCCGGAACAGCGCAATCTGGCCGACGCCTTGTTGCGGGCGACCGGCGCGGTCGAGTGGGTAAACGACGAAAAGCTGATGGATGCCGTGACCGCGGTGTCCGGCTCGGGGCCGGCTTATGTCTTCCTGCTGGCCGAGGCAATGGCCAAGGCCGGAATGGCCGCAGGGCTGCCTTCCGATCTTGCGGTCCGGCTAGCCCGGGTCACGGTCGAGGGCGCCGGCGAGCTGATGCATCGTTCGCCGCTCGATCCGGCAACCCTGCGCAAGAACGTAACGTCCCCGGCCGGCACCACGGCGGCGGCGCTCGAAGTGCTGATGGCGCCGGGCGCGCTGGACGAACTGATGACGCAGGCGGTCGCGGCGGCGACCAAACGCTCGCGCGAACTGGCCGGCTGACGCGTCGATCGGGCGCAGCCGGCCGCCTTGGAAGCGCCTGCATCGTCCCCCATATTCAAAACTAGGCCAATTCGATCAGGAGGTTTCCGTGAGCGACATCCATCCGCCGTCGGCCGACGAGGGCCCCGCGCGCTCCGATCGCGAGAAAATCCTCGAGGGCTTCATGGCGCTTCTTGCCGAGCATCGGTTCGAGCGGATCGGGCTCGGCGATATCGCCAGGGCATCGGGGATTTCGCTCTCGCAATTGCGCCGCGAATTCTCCTCGCCGGTCGCAATCGTTGCGGCCTATATGAAGGAGATCGATCTGAAGGTCCTGTCCGGCGGGGACGCCGACATGGCCGAGGAATCGCCGCGCGAAAAGCTGTTTGACGTGCTGATGCGGCGCCTCGACCTGCTCGCGCCGCACAAGCGCGCCATCCGCTCGCTGCTGCGGTCGGCGGCATGCAATCCGCCGCTTGCGCTGGTCCTGGCCGGGTTCGGCGCACAATCGCAGCGCTGGATGCTGGCGGCGTCCGATATCGACAGCGCCGGCCTGAAAGGAATGATGCGGGCGCAGGGCCTGACCATGCTGTTTGCCTGCGTCTTGCGGACCTGGGTCGACGACGAGGATCCCGGCCTTGCGCGCACGATGGCGGTGCTCGATCGCGAATTATCGCGCGGCCAACGCTGGTCCGGCTGTCTCGATCGCCTATGCGCGATCCCGGAGGGCTTGAGCCGGATCGGATCGCCGCGCCCGCGCCGTCGTCGCGGTCGCGACGGCGACCCGGTTGCGGCGTAACGCGGTCAGACCGGCACGCGGACGGTCGCCCGCAGCCCGCCCATCGGGCTGTCGCCGAGGATGATGTCGCCGCCATGGGAGCGGGCGATGTCGCGGGCGATAGCGAGGCCGAGCCCGGTGCCGCCGGTATCCTGATTGCGCGCATTGTCGAGCCGCAGGAACGGCTTGAACACTTCCTCGCGCATGGCGGCGGGAATTCCCGGCCCGTCGTCGTCAACGGTGATCGTCAGCCAGCGGTGGTCGCGCTGGCCGCTGATCGCGATCGAAGGGGCATGGCGGGCGGCATTCGATACCAGGTTGGCGAGGCAGCGTTTGAACGCGGCCGGCTTGACCGTAACGATCGGCTGTCCCTGGAACTCTACGCTCGCGTGCTGGCCGGTGCGTTCGGCGTCGGTCCTCAGATCCTGCAGGAGGGCGGTCATGTCGGTCGGCGCCGACTGTTCGCCCATGTCGCCGCGCGCAAATGCCAGATAGGCTTCCAGCATTCTCGCCATTTCATCGACGTCCTTTCGCATGGCGTCGATTTCCGGGCCTTCGCCGAGCAGCGCCAGTTCCAGCTTGAAGCGGGTGAGGATGGTGCGCAGATCGTGCGAGACGCCGGCCAGCATCGCGGTGCGCTGCTCGATCGCGCGCTCGATGCGTGTTTTCATCTCCAGGAATGCGACGGCGGCGCGCCGCACTTCCCG
This sequence comes from Pseudorhodoplanes sp., assembly GCA_008933495.1. Lineage (GTDB taxonomy): Bacteria > Pseudomonadota > Alphaproteobacteria > Rhizobiales > Xanthobacteraceae > Pseudorhodoplanes. Next base: position 11,404 of record WBUW01000007.1, on the reverse strand, counting down.
GGCGCCGCGCGGGCGATAGTTCGGCAGGTCGCGTCCCTTGCCGAAAGCCTCGGCGGCGTCGGCCAGCCGCAGGATCGGCCTGATCTGGTTGCGCAGGAAGAGAATGGCGACGGTGAGCAGGACGAGTGAGGTGCCGACCATCCAGACCAGGAAGATTCCCGAATTCGAGGCGTAGGCCGCGTTGCGCGGGGCAAATACGCGCAACACGCGATTGTCGAGCTTGATGCGGATTTCGACGAGCGCCGAACGGCCGACGGTATCGATCCAGAACGGCCGACGGATCTGCTTGCGCAGTTCCACCGACAAAGCCTGGTCGAGCAGCGAGAAGAACGGTTTCGGACCGGGCGGCGGCAATTCCGTCTCGGGCAGAAAATCGACGACGAGGCCGAGCTTCTCCTGCGCGATGCGGCGCAATTGCCGCTGCTCGTTGTCCTGCGGATAGCCGTTATAGACCTCGATCAGGGCGGCAATGTCGGCGACCACGCCCGATGACAGTTTCTGCGTTACCGAGTTCCAGTGCCGCTCCATGAACACGAACGCGATGACCGATTGCAGGATGACCATCGGCGCGATGATGATGAGAAGCGCGCGCGCATAAAGACCGGTCGGCAGGATACGCTTGATGAAGCGGCCGAGGCGGTCCCAGGCGTAGGCGATCCGGCGCGCCACCCCCCACAGCGTCCTCAGATCGGACTCCAGGCTGGTCACGGCGTCACCACGAGGCGATAGCCGACCCCGCGAACGGTCTGCACGAAGAGGGGATTGGCCGGGTCGCGCTCGATCTTCCGGCGCAATCGGTTGACCTGCACGTCGACGGCGCGCTCGTTCGCGGCCGGATCGTTTCCGGCGAGCGCCAGGCGCGGCACGGTCTCGCCGGGCTGCGCCGCCAGGACGCGGAGCATTTCGCGCTCGCGATCGGTCAGGCGGATGATCTCGTTGCCCTTGCGCAGTTCGCCGCGTCCGATGTGGAAGAGAAAATCGCCGAAGCGCACGGATTCGACGGGGGCGGCCGCCGCCGGCTGCGCGCGCTTGAGGATGTTGGCGATGCGCAGCGACAGTTCGCGCGGCTCGAACGGCTTGGCGACGTAATCGTCGGCGCCGATCTCCAGGCCCTCGATGCGCATTTCGGTTTCGTGACGTGCGGTCAGGATCAGGATCGGAACCGACGAGGATTGCCGCAGCGATTTCGCGAGCTCGAAGCCGGATTCGCCCGGCATCATGACGTCGAGGATCAGCAGGTCGAAATGCAGCCCGCTGAGCTTGGCGCGCGCCTCGGCCGAATTGTCGGCCGTCGTCACGCGATAGCCCTCGCTGGCGAGAAAGCGCGAGAGCAGGTCGCGAATGCGGCGGTCGTCGTCGACGATGAGCAGATGGGGAGCGTCGTCGGCCGGGATCGGGGTCGGAATGTGCGATGCGATGCTCGCTGCCGGCATCCTTCCGTTACCTCAGGGTATGCTCTTGCGCTTTTGATCGGAGCGCGCAGTCAGCTTCATCGCCTGACTGCGATTCTCGACATTGATCATCGCGATCAGGAACTGGCGGGCATTCTCGTGCGCCCCCGGGCCGAGTTCGGCAAGCGCGCGCGAAATGCGTTCGGTCTGCAGGTTGGCGAGCCGCATGGCCAACGCTTCGCCTTTGCCGGTGGCATAAAGAAGGCGCTGGCGGCGGTCGTTGGCGCCTTCCTTCTGTACGATATAGCCCTGGTCGACGAGTTGTTTCAGGACGCGCCCGAGCGACTGCTTGGTGATTTTGAGGATGTCGAGCAGGTCGGCGACTTTCATTCCGGGATTGCGATTGACGAAATGGAGCACGCGGTGGTGGGCGCGGCCGAAATTGAACCTGGCCAGCGCGTCATCCGGATCACCGACGAAGTCGCGGTAGGCGAAAAACAGAAGCTCAATAATATCCCATATCGGCTCCGGCTGGGCGCCGGGCTCGCGGTCGGCGGGGGCCTGCCGGGACTGGAGCGCTGAGATATTTAGGTCAACCATATTGACATATTCTGGATTTTTTGTTACTTAAAGTTTCATTCTCACGAAAGGATCGTGCCCGAAAGCGGGATTCGGCTTGCGGCACGGCACTTTACGGATCAAGGGCACCATATCGGGACTTGGCCCGGCTTGCAAAAGCGGACCTGCCCGATGGAAAAACAGGCCGGCGCGGGGATGCCAGCCAGCGGAGGGAACGTCATGGCTCAATCCTACGACAGACTCGAAGGCGTCATCTGGTACGACGGAAAACCCGTGCCGTGGAAGGACGCCAACCTGCACGTCTTCTCGCACGGCCTGCATTATGCGAGTTGCGTGTTCGAGGGCGAGCGCGCCTATGGCGGCGAGATTTTCAAGTGCGCCGAGCATTCCGAGCGCCTGAAAAATTCCGCCCGGATGCTCGATTTCGAGATTCCATACTCGGTGGCCGAAATCGACGCCGCCAAGCGCCTTGTCGTTGAGAAGAACGGCAAGAAGAATGCCTATATCCGTCCGGTCGCCTGGCGCGGCTCGGAAATGATGGGTGTCTCGGCGCAGAACAACACCATTCATCTGGCCATCGGAACCTGGGAGTGGCCGAGCTATTTCGATCCGGCCGAACGACTCAGGGGCATTCGCCTCGACCTTGCCGAGTACCGGCGCCCGGATCCCAAGACCGCGCCCTGTCTCGCCAAGGCGTCGGGCCTGTATATGATTTGCACCGTCTCCAAGCACAAGGCCGAGCGCAAAGGCTATGCCGACGCCATGATGCTCGACTGGCAAGGCCGCGTTGCCGAATGCACCGGCGCGAACATCTTTTTCGTGCAGGACGGCAAAATCCACACCCCGATCGCCGATTGCTTCCTCGACGGCATCACGCGGCGCACCGTGATCGACCTCGCCCGCAAGCGCGGGCTCGAGGTGATTGAGCGGCGGATCATGCCGGACGAACTGACCGGATTTTCCGAGTGCTTCATCACCGGTACCGCGGCGGAGGTGACGCCGGTGTCGGAAATCGTGCAATGGCGCTTCACGCCGGGCAATATCTGCAGGCAATTGATGGACGACTATACCGCCGCGGTTACGCCGAAGGCCGGTCAGGCCGCGGCCTGAGCACAGGCGTTCCCTCGCACGCGTGCCGGTATCGCTCCGGCAGGTGGTCGACGATCGTCGGCGGCAGCACGAACGTCTGGTACCAGCCGAGCAGCCCGCGGCGCGAGGACGGCAGGCGTTCGCCTCTCAGCATATCGCGCGCGCGTTGCCGGTAGCCGCGCACAAGCGTGGGCATCAGTTGCGGTTCGTCGCAAGCGTCGCCGTGACGCTCATCCGGATGACTGAAGCATTGGCCGCGCGGGCAACGCACGATGCGCCCGACATGCCGGAAGCCCAGGCGCGACGGCGGCATGGCGGCGATCATGTCGAGCCCATGCACAAGGCGGAAGGTGCGCTCGTGCAGGCCGTGCGCGCGATAGGCAAGGGCAAAATCAGGTCCGGCCACGCGCGGGCTGCCGAAGGCATAGACCGCCGTCGGCATGGTTCCGAGTTCCCGCACGGCGCGGTCGGCGGCGACAATGGCGAGGGCGCCGCCGAGACTGTGACCGGTCAGGAAAACGGCCTGGCGGTCGCGCGCGGCCTCCCGCAGGGCGTCGGCAAGACCGCGCCAGACCGCCTCGACCGCCATCTCGAATCCGCGATGCACGAGCCTCGGCCGCGAACCGATATTGAAATTGGTCACCCAGTTCGGCAACGCGACCGGGTCGGTCCCGGCAAACGCGATCACGATCGCCCCGCGTCCGCGCGCGACAATCCCGCGCGTGCTGGCAAGCGATAGCGGACCGCGTCCGCCATTAGCCAGAATGCCGGCGAACGCCAGCGACCATCGTTGCAGAACCGGAGCGATCTTTCCGCGCGCATGCCGCGCTTCATAAGCGAGCTGCGACACCCACATCATCGCCCGCGCATTGCCGAGGCTGAATTCGGCGTCCGGCGTGAAGGCATCGAAGGCGTCGGGAAGGTAGGCGCTTTCGGGTATTTCGACGAGAAAACTCACGCTTGCATTTGCCCACGGAAAATTGGCCGTGCGCCGCCTTTCAATAGCGGATTGCGACCAGCCGGTCGGTCCCGCTCTCCGCGCCCCAGACTTCGCCGGCCCGCCCGAGCATCTGGCGCACGGATGCGTCGTTGCGGTTGCTCGGGAAGCGTTCGGTCTTTCCGGTCGCCGGATCGAACCGTACGATGGCGTTGGTGGCGAAATCGGTCAGCCAGACCATGTCCTTGTCGTCGACATAGACCGAATAGCAGCCGAACTTGGCATTGTTGATCGGCCACGTCTGCCAGGCCTTGGTCGTCGGATCGTAGCGTCCGACTTCGCCCGAATGCCACAGGCTGACCCAGAGCATGCCCTTGGAATCGGGCCAGATGCGGCGCGGACCGACACCCGGACGTGGAGGGTCGACGACGCTTGCCTCGCCGCTGACCGGGTCGATTTCGGCCAGATGATTGCCGGCGAGCGAGACGTACCAGACCTCGCCCTTCGGCGTCGTTGCGATACCGTACGGGCCGCGACCCTTGGGTGCCTTCCAGGCATCGGTCTTGCCGGTGGCGGGATCGACACGGCCATAGACGCCGTTCTGGCCGGTGAACCAGTAGATGCCTTTCTTGTCGAACGTGCCGGTGTTGAGATTGGCGTCGGGAAATTCCTTGGGCAGCGGAAAGACCTGCACCGCCCCGGTCGCCGGGTCGACGCGGACGTTGGCGTTCAGGCCGCTATCGGTCACCCAGGCAGCGCCGTCCGGCCCGACGATGACGCCGTGCGGCCGCGAACCCTTTGCGAGCGGGATGATCTCGACCTTTCCGGTCGCGGGATCGAGGCGGCCAAGATGGCCCGTACCCTGGCCGGTATACCAGACGGTGCCGTCGGGGGCCGGCGCGACATCATGCGGCCGCGCGCCGGCTGGCACCGGATAATATTTGACCTCGGCCGCGCCGGCCGCCACGCCCGCGAGCAACAACAGCGCAGTCGAAAGTGCACAGACACGCATGCGATGTCCTCCATATCCCCGCCGGCGATGCGGGCATTCGCATCACCGTCGGCCGCGGCCTGAGGTTGCCGCGGTCCAGCGCCTGGCGGCATGGTCGTCGGATTCCTTCGCGTCGACCCAGGATGCCGCGCCGCCATGCTCCTCGCGCTTCCAGAACGGCGCGCGCGTCTTGAGGAAATCCATCAGAAATTCGGCGGCGGCGAAGGCCGCGTCGCGATGGGCCGATGCCGTCACGACCAGCACGATATTGTCGCCGGGAGTCATGCGTCCGTAACGATGGATGACCGTGACACCCTGCAGCGGCCAGCGGCTTTGCGCTTCCGCGACATGGCGGGCGATCTCGTCTTCCGCCATGCCCGGATAATGCTCAAGCGTCATCGCGGTGACGCCGCGGCCGTCCTCGTGATCGCGGCAGATCCCGGAAAAGGTCACGACCGCGCCGATGTCGGTGCGGCCCCCGACCAGCCGGGCCATTTCGGCACCGGCGTCGAAATCTTCGCGCTGAAGACGAATGGTTACGGCCATGGCAACAATGTAGCGCGTCTGCCCGCGCCGCGGGAGAGGGTCACCCGCCGGTCATCGGCGGAAAGAATGCAATCTCCCGCGCGTCCGCGATCGGGGTATCCGGCCTCACATGCGTGTGGTCGATGGCGGCGCGAATGACTTTGCGGTTCTCGAACGCATAGGCGTATTCCTCGCCGCGGCCGGCCAGCCAGTCCATGAGCTCGCCGACGGTACGTATCCCCGCCGGCGGGGAGACGTCCTCGTCGGCTTTGCCGACGCGTTCGCGCACCCAGGCGAAATACAATAGTTTCACGGTCAGTCCTCGATCAGATGCTGGACGCTGGCCCGGAAATAGTCCCAGCCGGTATACAGCGTCAAGATTGCGGAAACCCAGAGCAGGACGAGACCGATGCTGTTGGCAATCGGAACGGGATCGTCGCCGCTTTGCCAGCGCCAGGCGAGCACCGATTGCGGCAGCACCGTGTCGCCGGCTGCCCCGCACAACAGAAAGCCGATCGCGACGAGCTGCAGGCTCGTCTTCCATTTCGCCAGCTGCGTGACCGGCACGCTCACCTGCAATTCCGCGAGATATTCGCGCAATCCCGAAACCAGGATTTCCCGGCACAGGATGATGATCGCGGCAAACAGCGACCAACCCTTGATGGTTTCATCCGCTGCCAGCATGAGGAGGCAGGCCGACACCAGAAGCTTGTCGGCGATCGGATCGAGCATGCGCCCGAGCTTGGATTGCTGGTCCCAGCTCCGCGCCAGATAGCCGTCGAAGAAATCGGTAACGCCGGCCGCGATGAAGATGGCGAGCGCGACCCAACGCAGCCATAACCCGCCCTGCAGGATCGCCTGCCAATACATGGATGCGACAACCAGCGGAACCGCGGCGATGCGCGCATAAGTCAGAATGTTCGGGAGCGAGAGCGTGCGCGAAGCAGGCGCAGGCGTTGCGGCTTTCATGCCGGGAGGGAACACCCGGTCCCGCCCGCCGTCAACCATTCTTCGCGGTCGCTCCACCTGTTCTTCCGGCGCATTTTGACACACGGCGCGAATTCGCGCGCTTCACGCTGCATTATCGTGAAAATAGTTGTAAATCCGGCGTGCCGTGTCGGCGCTGATGCCGGGCACTTTGGCGAGATCGGCCAGCGACGCCCGCTCGATCGCTTTCAGGGTTCCAAAGTGCATCAGGAGCGCGCGTTTGCGGGTCGGACCGATGCCGGGAATTTCCTGCAGACCCGATTCCCGCAAGGCGCGCGCGCCGCTGCCGGTGCGAGCCGATTGCGAAGCGGTGCGCCTCGTCCCGCAATCTTTCGACGAAATAGAGGACCGGATCGCGCGGCGGCAGGCGAAAGGGTGTGCGGCCCGCAATATGGAAAGTCTCGCGGCCGGCGTCGCGGTCGGGTCCCTTGGCGACGGCGACAATCGGTAAATCATTGATCCCGAGCGCGGCCAGCGTCGCCTGCGCGGCGCCAAGCTGCCCGGCGCCGCCATCGATCAGGATCAGGTCGGGCCAGGCCGAAGCCGACCCGGCGTCGGCCTGCGCTGTCGTTTCGGCGTCGCGCGGTGCCTCTGCGATCAGGCGCTTGAAGCGGCGGTTGAGAACCTCGGCCATCATGGCGTAGTCGTCGCCGGGCGTGAGATCTTCGGACCGGATATTGAACTTGCGGTACTGGGCTTTCCGGAATCCCTCCCGGTCGGCGACGATCATGGCGCCGACCGCATTGGTGCCCTGGATGTGGCTGTTGTCGTAAACCTCGATGCGGCGCGGCGGATGCGGCAGGTGGAATGTCTTGGCCAGCGCCGCGAGCAGCTTTTGCTGCGAGGAGGTTTCCGCGATCTTGCGCCCGAGCGCTTCGCGCGCGTTCGCGAGCGCGTGTTCGACGACATCGCGTTTCTCGCCGCGTTTGGGCGCGATCACGCTAACCGCATGCCCGCTCTTGGCGCTCAAGGCCTGCGCCAGCAGTTCGCGCTCGGCAATGTCCTGCGCAATCAGGATGCAGCGCGGGCAGGGCTTGTCGTCGTAAAACTGGGCGAGAAATGAAGACAGGACATCGGCCGCGGAGAGCGCCCTGTCGGCCTTCGGAAAATAGGCGCGGTTGCCCCAGTTCTGTCCGGTCCGGAAGAAAAACACCTGCACGCAATTGTAGCCGCCGGCCTGATGGATGGCGAAGACGTCGGCTTCCTCGATGCCGCGCGGGTTGATGCCCTGCTGCGACTGGATCGCCGACAGTGCCGACAGGCGGTCGCGATAGACGGCGGCGCGCTCGAAATCGAGCGCGGCGGAGGCGCTCTCCATTTCACGCGCCAGTTCGTCGCGGATCGTTCCGCTCTTGCCGGACAGGAAGGCCTTCGCCTCGCGCACCAGCTCGGCGTAATCGGCCGGCGCAATCTCACCCGTGCAGGGTGCCGCGCAGCGCTTGATCTGATGCAGCAGGCACGGGCGGGTGCGGCTTTCGTAGACCGCGTCCGAACACGAGCGGATGAGAAACGCCCGTTGCAGCGCGGTAATGGTCCGGTTGACGGCCCATACCGATGCGAACGGACCGAAATAGTCGCCCGGCCGGTTGCGGGCGCCGCGATGCTTGAGGATTTGCGGCGCCGGATGGTCGCCCGTGATCAGGATGTAGGGAAACGACTTGTCGTCGCGCAGCAAGACGTTGAAACGCGGGCGCAGGCGCTTGATCAGGTTGGCTTCGAGCAGCAGCGCTTCGGTTTCGGTGCGGGTCGTGACAAATTCGATATGGGCGGTTGCCGCGATCATGCGCGCGATGCGCTGGTCGTAGCCGCCGGTCCGGGTGTAAGCGGCAATGCGCTTGCGGATATTCTTGGCCTTGCCGACATAGAGGACATCGCCGGCCTCGTTGGACATGCGGTAGACGCCGGCCGTGGCGGGCGCGAGTTTCGCATAGCGCTCGATGGCGGCGCGGCCGGCCGCGAGCGTTGTCGGCAAAGCTTCCGCTTCGGCCGGCTCCGGTTCCGGAAGGCTGGTCTCCTCCTCTTCCTCCGGCAGCTCGATATCGGGTTCGATGTCTGACTTTCGTCCGTTCATGCGATCGGTGGCGGGCGGCGCGCGTTTGTCGATACGTAAATCGTCGATGGGCTGGTCGTTGTGGGCGTGCGGGGCGAAGTTCCCCCTCGCTTTCCTTTGCCGCAATGTCGCCCGCAAATCGTCAAAGGCGTTGCGCGCGGGTGCGGGAAAGTAACGTTCACTTAGGCATAACAACCCGTGACCGTCACCAATTCATAAACGTTTAACTTAAAAAGCTCGATAAATCTTCCTCATGAAATGGTCGGGATCCGGCCATTTCTCCGACGCGTGGGCTCCTTTTTCTGCGGCCAGAAGCGGGATCGGGAGTGAGCCGGCCGGGACCGGGCGCCGCAGGCGCCTCGTGAGGAGGGTGGAATGAGAAAGACGATTCTCGCGGCAGGATTTGCTGCAACAATCGCCGCGGGCAACGCCTATGCCGCGGACCTCCCGCGCGGAGGCTATACGCCGCCCTACGCGCCGCCGCGCGCGATGGCCATGTATAGCTGGATGGGCCCCTATCTCGGCTTCAATCTCGGTTACCAATGGGGCGAGACCACGGGCAATCCGACCGAGCCGTCGGGGCTGATGGGCGGATTGCAGGCCGGCTACAATTTCCAGAGCGGCCAGTTCGTGTTCGGTGCCGAGGCCGACATTCAGCTTTCGGGCGCGGAGGATACGTTCGCGCCGTGGAAATTCTCCAATCCCTGGTTCGGCACCGTGCGTGGGCGGGCGGGCGTTGCGATGAACAATGTTTTGTTCTATGCGACCGGCGGTCTCGCCTATGGCAGCGTCAAGGGCGAAATCTCCGGGCTGTCGGAGAGCCGCCTGCATCTCGGCTGGACGGCCGGTCTCGGTGTTGAAGTCGGGTTCACGCCGAACTGGTCGGCGAAGATCGAATATCTCTATATCGACCTCGCCGAGCGCGGCTATACCGTGACCGGCACCGACAACGGTCTCGATTCCAATCTGCTGCGTTTCGGGGTCAATTACCGCTTCTGAAATCGCAAGCGCGGCCGTCGTCTCGTGAGGTTCGCAGGAGCGGCCGCATGACCGGTTGCGCGCCGACCCAATGAAAAAGCGCGCGACCGCGTTGCGGTCGCGCTCGGTTAGCCGGCACGAACGTTTCGATCGCTCCTTCGTCAGCCGGTGACGACGAGATTGACGGCTTTCGGGCCCTTGCCCTTCTTGTCCGGCTCGACGTCGAAGCTGATCCGTTGCCCCTCGGTCAGCGACTTCATGCCGGCCTGCTCCACGGCCGTGATATGCACGAACACGTCGCGGCCGCCGTCGTCGGGCTTGATGAAGCCGTAGCCGCGCTCGGTATTGAAGAACTTGACAGTTCCCGTTTGCGCCATCGGGAAACTCCTTTTCCCCGCAATTGCCCGCCGCCGACCCCCACGGCACGGCGGCTCGGCCGGACATTCTCAGTCGGGGAAAGCGTCAGCCAGGACGGCCTCAGTCACTCCGCCGGCCCCCCGAAGGAGGCGGAACGTCAAAGCCAGCCGCATCAGTAAAGACTAAGGCCGCGTTGCTGGAAAGAGGCGAATGTGCCTGTTTTTCTGTCGCCGGTGTCGCGGATGTGCGCGGTCAGCGGCTGAGCATTTCGAGCCGGACGGCGTGCGTCTCGCCGGCCCAGAGGCATTTGGCGAGCGCGGGAAACAGGATTTGCAGCTCGTCCTGCAAATTCCATGGCGGATTGACGACGATCTGGCCGCTGCCCCGCAGTCCGGGAGCGTCCGTTCTGCCTGCGCCGACCAGTTCCGCGCGCAACAATCGCGTGATTCCGCTCCCGTGCAGGCGCCGGATCAAGCCGGCGACCGGTTCCGGCTCCTTGATCGGATACCAGGCGAGGTAGATTCCGGTCGGCCATTTCCGCCATGCCGCGGACAGGCCTTCGACAAGGACGGCATATTCGTCCGGGTGCTCGAACGGCGGGTCGATCAGGACGAGGCCACGACGTTCCTTCGGAGGGACGAAGGCTGAAAGCGCGGTCCATCCATCGATGGCGACGGCTTTCGCCCGCCGGTCACCGCGCAACTGGCGCGTGAGCGCGGTAGCCGCGTGCGGTTCGAGTTCGCACGCAAGCAGACGGTCGTCATCGCGCAGGACGGAGCGCACGAGCAAGGGCGATCCGGGATACACCGACAACGAACCGGCGGGATTGCAGGCGCGTACGGCATCGAGGTAGCCGGCCATCAGCGCGGCCGCCGGCGGCTCGAAAGCGTGCGTGAGTGCGCGGGCGATCCCGTCTTTCCATTCCGGGGAGCGTTGCGCTTCCGGGCCGCCCAGATCGTAGCGGCCCGCGCCGGCATGGGTCTCGATGATCCGGAACGGCGCCGGCTTCTTCAACAGATGGGCGACGATGCGAAACAGCACCGTATGCTTGACCACATCGGCGAAATTGCCGGCGTGAAAAGCGTGGCGGTAGTTCATCGGCCGGCAGGCCCTGCGAGCGGGCACGCGCCGCCGCGCCTGCTGCGATGGTGCGGTCGGCTCGGGCCGGGATTGGGCGCGCGAACATCGCCGGCTACGAAAGATAAAATTCGAGCGAATCCGTTAGCCGCAAAATCAGACCCGGCTCGTATCCTGATCTTGTCGCGAGCCGGATCGTTGCCCGCGCGGCGGGCCGGGTTGCGCCGGGCAGAATGCTGACGGCAGCAAAGGGTCATGTGGCGTAGTTTCCTCGCAGCAGCGGTGGTTTATGCTTCCGGGCATCCCGCCTTCGACGGGCATCGGCCGAGCGCGCTCGACCGGCCGCTGCAGGCATTTTATCGCGAAGTCAACCAGGCGGCACGCGACGGTCACCGCGTATTGTCGACGCTCGATGACGCGCGTTCGATGCGTTATCTGAGGGG
>WBUW01000436.1 GCA_008933495.1 Pseudorhodoplanes sp. | reverse complement strand
CGTGACGGCCGGGCGAGGGGAAATCGTCTCATGAACCAGCCCACCCGCGCCGGTTATGACGTGTTCATTTCCGGCGAGACTATCGATCTCGTCATTCCGAACCGTGCTGCGGTCGAGCGGGACGGCTGGTATCGATGGTTCAACGATCCGGAAGTCACCCGCTACACCGATCACGGCCTGTGGCCGAATACGCCGGAAAAGCAATATGCCTATCTGGAATCGGTCACGTCCGCGCAGTCGAACCGCGTCGTGCTGCTGATCCTGCCCAAGGAATCGGATTGCGCGATCGGCGTCATTTCTCTGTCCAACATCAACCAGCAACACCGCTGGGCGCAGATCGGCATGATCATCGGCCGTACGCAGCGCTCCGCCGGGGCGCTGTTTCACGGGCTGGAAGCCAAGGCGCGTGTCGCCGAGCATGCCTTCGCCGTCGTCGGCCTGGAGCGCATCTGGGGAACGCAGGCGCGCCCGCTCGCGGAATGGCAGCGCTACCAGTATCTGTTCGGCTTTCAGGTGGAAGGTATCATGCGCTCCGCTTTCCGGCGCGGGCATGAGGTGCATGACCTCGTGGTCACGTCCTGCCTCGTCTCCGATTATTTGCGCGTGAAGGCGGCGCGCGGCGAATACTGGCCGGGTAAGGCCAGACTGCATGAGCTGATGCGAGCGGTGCCGGCGGAGAACCCGATCGACGCCATCTCGGCTGCAATCGAGACCACCAATGCCGACTATTTCGGCAAGCTCGGCCTCGGCAAAGGCCGCTGATGCTGCATATGCCTGCCGCCTTGCCGCTCGACCTGAGCACCGCCATGCACGAGCGGCAATACCGGGATTCGCTTCATTGGCCGCTTGAGCATGCGACGGCGCGCGATTTCCATCTCGGCGTCAACGAACGTTTCCTCCAAGTTATGGCGGCGGAAACGGACCAGTTCTGGCGCGACGTGTTGGTGCTCGCCGCGCCTCTGGTCTGGATGGACGCTTTGAGCCGACTGGAATACGCGCTGATCGCGCAAGGTCTGGAGGATCGCGGGCAGAGCTGCATTGGCGGTCCCGCCTATATGAGCGAACTGACCGGCCGCCGCGATGATGCTAGGCACGCCGGCACGCAGCCGCGCATGAAATCGGACAGGGCGGTCGGCCGCGCATTGTTGCGCCGGGTGGTGCGGACCGCGAGCTGGACGCCGTGGTATCGGCTGCCGCGGGCGTTGCTTGCGCCGCAGATCGTCGCGGTTTCGCACCACACATTCCTGCGCGCGGAAGCGCGCAACGGCGGCGTCATCGCCTTTCACCATGCGCCCAATCTGATCGACGCACTGCCGCAGGCCAGCCTGACGCCCGCCGATCGCGAGCAAATCGCCGAACTCAGCCGCACGGTCGCGGTTCCTTTTCTCGAACACGCGGTGCTGAAAGAGCCGTTTCGCGGTCGGCTCGCATCGGTGTGCGCGGCCGTGATTGCCGAGCACCTGTCGACTGCAGCGATCTGGATGCGGCGGCTTCGTCAGGCACGGAAGATGCCGCGGCATGTCTGGGCCGGAACGGGCGGATACCGTCCGGTGCGCGCCATCCGTCTCGAAGTGCGCCGGCGCGGCGGCACCGCCACCGGTTTCGATCATGGCGGCTCGACCGCGATGGTGGACGAGCCGTTCGGTCTAGCCGTGCTGGAGCAAAGCGTGTCCGACGAATTCCGCGTCTACACCAAGGACGCTGCCGCTCTGGTCAGTCCACGGGGAGCCGAGCTCGCCCGGCCGTTCGCCAATGTCGCGGTGACGGGCGGAGAGGGCGATCCGGCATTTGCCGTGCCCTTGCAGAAGCCGCGCGCGTCTAGTGGTGACCGCCGCGTACTCTACGTGTCCGGGCCGTTTCTCGGTCCGCGCCAGCGCATGCGTCCCGCGATCAACGATGTGATGAAATTCGACTGGCAGTTCCGGCTCGCCGCACAGCTCAATGCCTTGCCGATCGAGCTTCTTTGCCAGCCGCATCCCGAAGGCGCGCTCGCAGGCCAGACCCATCCCTTGAGCGAGGTCGCGCCGGTGTCGGGCAAGAAATTCGAGGAAGTGTTCGCCTGGGCCGATGTAATCGTGACCGATGTGGTCTTGTCCACGACGCTCTGGAAGGCGGCCTGCAGCAGCAAGCCGATCGTTCTGATTGATCTCGACATGTGCAACCTGAACCCGCGGCTTTCGTCCGTTCTGTCCGGGCGCTTGCGCATCGTGCGCGCGCGCTATGACGAGCGTAACCGACCGGTGGTGGCCGACGACGAACTGAAGGACGCGGTCCTCGGCGTTCCGCTCACCGCCGATCCTTCGGCTTTCCGCCTGCTGCTCGCGGGCGTGCATGCCTGATTTGGCCATGCCTGTCCGGCAGGCGTCACAGGGGGGGCAATCGCTCGACCGCCTTGTATTCGGCACCGCGCAACTGACGCAGCCCTACGGCGTTCGGGCGGACGCAAGCCATCGCGACGACGCGCAGGCTCTGCTGGAAGCGGCGCTGGCATGCGGGCTTGGCATGTTCGATACCGCGCCCGGCTACGGGACGGCGGAGCGCGCGCTCGGCGCATTGCTGCGCCGGCATCCGAACCTCGAAGTCATCACCAAGTCGGCGCATTTGCCGACGGACCGTTCCCCCGCGCTCAAGCATGCGGAGATCGAACGATCGGCGGAGCGATCGCTGCAGGCGCTCGGCCTGTCGCGATTGCCGGTTTTCCTGCTGCACAGCCCGGAGGCATTCGACGCCGGCGTGGCCGCGGCGCTGGACCGTCTGCGCGCCGACGGGCGCGCCGCGCGCGTCGGCGTCTCCGTCTATACGGCCGAGGACATCGAGCGCATTTGCGCGGCGTGGCAACCCGACGTGATCCAGCTTCCACTCAATCTGTTCGACCAGCGGCTTCTGCATAGCGGCCACATCGCGCGCTTGCGGCGGATGGGCTGCGAAATCCACGTCCGCTCGGCTTTTCTGCAGGGCGTGCTGCTGGCGCCGGTGGACGCGCTGCCGCCCTGGCTCGCAGGCATGCATGACAACCTCGCCCGGCTCGATCGCGAAGCCGGGCCGCGCAGCGCCGATCGCGCCGCGGCCTGCCTCGGATTCCTGGCCTCGCTCGATATC
>WBUW01000435.1 GCA_008933495.1 Pseudorhodoplanes sp. | reverse complement strand
AATGTGCGCACCGTACCCGCGGCCACCAGAAGCAGTCGCTCGGCGCAGGCATCGAGCAGATAGCGGTCGTGCGAGACGAGGATCACCGTGCCGGGGAAGTCGTTGATCGCCTCGATCAGGGCGGCACGGCTGTCGATATCGAGATGGTTGGTCGGCTCGTCGAGGACGACAAGATGCGGCCCGGAAAAGGTGGCGAGGCCGAGCAGCAGGCGCGCCTTCTCGCCACCCGACAGGCTCGCAATCGGGGTGTCGGCTTTCGCTGCGGGAAACCCGATGCTGCCGGCGCGGGCGCGCACTCTCGATTCCGGCGCCTCCGGCATCAGCGTGCGCAGCGCCTGGTACGCGGAGCCGTCGGGATTGAGCTCGTCGAGCTGATGCTGGGCGAAATAGGCGATGTTCATGCCGTTGGCGCGCGTGAGCGTGCCCTGGAAGGGTTGCAGGCGGCCGGACAGGAGCTTGACGAGCGTCGACTTGCCGTTGCCGTTCTGGCCGAGCAGCGCGATGCGGTCGTCATTGTCGATCCGCAGGTTGAGATCGCGCAGCACCGGCTTGCCCGGCTGGTAGCCGACCGCCACGTCGTCGAGCGCCAGGATCGGCGGCGACAACGTTTTCTTCGGCGGCGGAAAACGGATCGGCGCCGCCTCGTCGATGATTGCGGCGGCGGCCGGCTCCATCTTTGCCAGCAGTTTCAGGCGCGACTGCGCCTGGCGCGCCTTGCTCGCCTTGGCGCGGAAGCGGTCGACGAAAGCCTGCAGGTGCTTGCGCTGCGCTTCCTGCTTGCGGGCGTGCTTGGCGTCGAGCGCGAGACGTTCGCGGCGCTGGCGCTCGAACGACGAATAGGTTCCGCGATAAAGCGTCAGCTTGCCGTTTTCCAGATGCAGGATGGAATCGACCGCATGGTCGAGCAGATCGCGGTCGTGGCTGATGACGATCAACGTGCGCCGGTAGCGGGCGAGATGGTCCTGCAGCCAGAGCGTGCCTTCCAGATCGAGATAATTGGTCGGCTCGTCGAGCAGCAGGATGTCGGGTTCGGCGAACAGAACGGCGGCGAGCGCGACGCGCATGCGCCAGCCGCCGGAAAACTCCGAGCAGGGCCGCTGCTGCGCGGCGTCCGCAAATCCCAGACCCGAAAGGATCGATGCCGCGCGCGCGGGCGCCGCATAGGCGTCGATGTCGGCGAGCCGCGTCTGGATGTCGGCGATCCGGTGCGGGTCGGTGGCGGTCTCGGCCTCGGCCAGGAGGCGGGCGCGCTCGCGGTCGCCGGCCAGCACGACCTCGATCAGCGGTTGCGGACCGGACGGCGCCTCTTGCAGCAGCCGCCCGACCGTGCTGCGCGCCGGGCGGGTGATGTCGCCGGTTTCGGCGCCGCGTTCGCCGGTCATGACATTGAACAGCGTCGTCTTGCCGCTGCCATTGCGGCCGACCAGCCCCACGCGCGCGCCGGCCGGAATCTGCACGCAGGCATGATCGATGAGCAGGCGTCCGGCCACCCGGACCGAGAGGTTGTCGATGGTGAGCATCGCCGCTCTCTAGACGGATTTTGCGCGCCTGCCGAGTCCGTTCGCGTCCCGTGCAGCGCCGCGCAGCGCCGGCTGGCCGCGCGGCTTATCCTCGCCCTATGCGCGCGCGTCGCGCGCGGGGCTCGATCCGGCGGACCTGTCATCGCCACGTCGCGGCCGCGCTTTCTCGGTGCGCGATCCTGACGGCAACGGCGTCGTGTTCGGGCTTGTCAAACCCGATGCGCATGACCGGCCGGTGAAGCACTGGCCGCACGCCGGGCGCACACTCAATCTGTGGGGCGGCGCGGTCATGCGAAGCTGATCTGGCCGGAACGCTATGACGTGGCCGTTATTGGGCACGCGAGTCGGCCGGGTTCACCCTGGCGCCTGGCGGATCGACGACAGGTTCGGGCCGCCGCGCATCTGAACACGCGAAAGGCCCCGGCCTTGCGATGCGCGGCCGGGGCTTTTGTCAACCGCGCCGGACGCGCGGTCGTCCGCCGGGTTCAGTAGCAGACATAGATACGGCGCAGGCGCGGGCCGTAGGGGGTGTCGACCCAGCGCTTCACCCAGCAGCCATAACCGTAGCCGTAAGCGGCATAGGCCGGGCCGCCATAATAGAAATGCTTGTAACCCCAATGATGCTTCTGCCAGTGCTTGCCTTTCCAGCCGGCTTCGGCCGCGCTCGGGGCGAGCGCCGCCGCACCAAGAGCGGTGACTGCGGTGAGCGCGAACATGACTTTGCGGAACATGATCATCTCCTTGTGACGGATGTGTCGCCCACATCCTGAGCGTCTGTCGCGCGCGCGGCCGCCCCGGTTCAGCGGAGCGCGAATTTTCTGAAACCGCCGAAATAGCGCGTTCCGGTCCGCCGCTTGCGGGTCCGGATGACGGTCGCTATAAGCCCGCACCCGCAGGTTTTCCCTTCAGCCCGAGGATTTTTTCATGGCGGTCGAGCGTACGTTTTCCATCCTTAAGCCCGACGCGACGGCGCGCAATCTCACCGGCGCGATCAACGCCATGATCGAGAAAGCGGGCCTGCGCATTGTCGCGCAGAAGCGCATCCGCATGACGCGCGAGCAGGCCGAGACATTTTATGCCGTGCACAAGGAGCGTCCGTTCTTCGGCGAACTGGTTGCGTTCATGACCTCCGGGCCGGTCGTGGTGCAGGTGCTCGAGGGTGAGAATGCCATCGCCCGCTACCGCGAGGTGATGGGGGCGACCGATCCGGCCAAGGCCGCCGACGGCACCGTCCGCAAGGTCCATGCCCGCTCGGTCGGGGAGAATTCCGTGCACGGGTCCGATGCGCCGGACACGGCAGCCAAGGAAATTGCCCAGTTTTTCTCAGGCAACGAGATCGTCGGCTGACCCGCGCCCGGCTTGCCCCTTGACTTGAGGCGCGACACCGAAACTGTTGCCCCTGTACAATTGCGCCTGTAGAGCTACGGCCGTAGAAATACATAATACCAGCTCAAACAGGGGTCACGGGTGGAAGCGCTTTGGGCAGACTTGTTCTCGCCGGCCTTTTGGGTCGCGGCGGGACAGATCATCGGAATCAACATCATCCTGTCCGGAGACAACGCGGTGGTTATCGCGCTGGCC
>WBUW01000434.1 GCA_008933495.1 Pseudorhodoplanes sp. | reverse complement strand
CTCATCGGCAACGTCGCAGGCGAGGGTGAGCGTCTCCCCGGTCCGCGCCAGGCCGGCTCGACGCGCTCATCAACAATGCCGGCATCGCGGTGTTCAAGCCGCTGCTCGACACCACTTGCGCCGAATGGCAGCGCACGCTCGCGGTCAATCTCACCGGACCGTTCCTGTGCGTGCAGGCGGCGGCCCCGGTGATGGCGCGCGGCGGCGGCGGCGCCATCGTCAACATCACCTCGATCTCGGGCCTGCGCGCCTCGACGCTGCGGGTGGCTTACGGCACGAGCAAGGCCGCGCTTTCGCACCTGACCCGCCAGCAGGCGGCCGAGCTGGCCGCGCTCAATATCCGCGTCAATGCGGTGGCGCCGGGGCCGGTCGACACCGCCATGGCCAGGGCCGTGCATTCGCCGGCGATCCGCGCCGACTATCACGACGCCATCCCGCTCAACCGTTATGGCCTTGAGGAAGAAATCGCCGACGCGATCCTCTATCTGTGCAGCGAACGCGCAAGCTACATCACCGGCCAGACGCTCGCGGTCGACGGCGGCTTCGACGCCACCGGCATCGGGCTGAAGACCCTGCGCGGCGGCTAGAGCATGATCCCGAAAAGTGTGCAGCGGTTTTCGGAAAAGATCATGCTCAAACAAAGAGCTAAAGCGGGATGTCGATTCGAGGAAAAATCATCCCGCTTTAGCCGTCGTCGATCCGCATTCGCGCGATCCGCTTCTCCCGATAGGCGTCCCGGCTGCCGCGCGGCGCAATGTCGCGGTCACGAAGAAACCGCATCGTCATCCCGGCCTTGTTTATTTTCCGTCATCCCGGATGCGCATGCGCGATCCGGGATCGCCGTCGGTCATGGTGCCGCCGCCGATGCCCGCCGATGACGATCCCGGCGCGCGCGCGACGCGCTCGGCCGGGATGACGGGGAAAGGCAGCGAACGCACGCGCGGCAAACGCGTTCCCCCGGTGGGAGAGGCAAACGCGCTCGGCCGGGACAACGGCTGCGGCTTCTCGACGATTTATACCAAGCGTGTTTGACCTCGACCTGTCCGCACGGTCATTGCCGGGCAACCGGGTCCGACCTGCGGTCGGCCCGGTGGCAAACTTGACCCGGCAATCCATCATCTTGAGACGACTCTTCTTTTTTGCGACGGATGCGCGGGTCAGGCTCGCGCGTGAGCGGTCGGAAATTGGCGCCGGTGGTATTATTCCCATCGCCCTACTGTCGCCGCAATCTAGGATTATATTCACATTTATCCCGCCCCTCGCAAGGGGCGTCCGATCGGCGTCGTCCGACGCGGGGCGGGAGGCGGTGGCCGTTGCAGGGCGCAAGACGTACGCCCGCGCCGCGGAGGCCCAAGCCGAGTGTGACGTGCATTTACTGATTGCCCAGCCGGGAATGGGCGGGAAGGTCCGGGATTTGGCGGGAAGTGCCCGTAAATATTGGGGTTTTTGGTGTGCGGGCGAAAATTCGCGCGCAACGGCCGGCGCAACATCAAACTTGCCGAAGCCAGCGTCCGACAGCGAAAAAGCTAGGAAAACACCGCTTCTACCGGCAAAACTGCGAACGGAATCGCGGGGCGTGCAACAGGATTCCCGGTTTGGAAATTCAACAAATACGGGCGACTCCGTACTTCGGCGCCAAACGCCGGAAAGCTAATCGGGAATCTGGTCCGGCCTAAAACGACCTTGAACCCGGCTTAAAACTAACGCGCGGAGCGCCTCTCTCGGAGTGCTCACTTGAGGCCGGCCGCACGGCACGAGTCTCCGTAACGGGCAATGAGCGGACCCCGGCATATGGCGGTGAGAACCGCCCGGCAAAAGCGCGGAGAGGACGTTGCCCCGCCGCCGCGACACCAATCGTGCAGGTCGATCTTGGAGCGCTCGTTCGCTCCGTCAAACTGCGCGAGGTCAATAGCCTGATAAGCGGCCGCGCCTTTCAACTCCGCAACGACACCCGGCCGCGCATGCCATATGAGACCAAAACTCCCGCCTATCCCTTCGCCGTAGCTCACATTGACCTTGACCCAATCGAGCCTGCGGCGTTTGGCAGCCGCATTTCGAAACGATGCAATCGCGACCTGACGAGCGGTTTCGACAGCAATCCCCATTGCCGCGGCCGCGTCGTCAGCATGCACAGATACGACTGCCTGGCCGCCAATTTCGAGCGCCGACTGCACCCCGGGGAGTGATGTCACCTCCTTGGGCATGGCCGCGACCGGACCAAGGACGCCGAGCGACAATACAGCCCCGAACGCGAAGGCATTCCATATCGATTTTGCGCTCACGATCCACCTTCCAGCCCAGATCACCAGCCCTCAAAGCGCGCGTCCGACCCACCTAACATATCCGATCAGCCGGAACGGTTCGGCGGCCGGAACGGGCTCTGTCGGCCAGTCCGGATTGTCGGATGACATGATGAGCTGACCCGGAGCGCGCCGCAGCCGTTTAACATACGCTTCGTCGCCGACGGTAAAAACGTGAATCCGCCCGTCGATCACCCGGTCGACGCCTACCTCGACGATCAGCGGGTCGCCGTCGGCAATCGTCGGCATCATGCTGTCGCCGGAGGCGTCGAGCAGGCGCGCGTTTTCGGCGGACAGGCCGAGCCGCTGCAGCAGGGCGCCCGAGACGGGGACCCGCTCGGGCAGCTCCGAAAGCACCACCGACCCCGACCCGGCCGACGCCGTGAACGCCAGCTTCGGCACGCGAATCATGTCGGCGTCCGCCGGCTGCTGATCGAGAACGAGCCAGTCCAGCGACACGTCGCAGGCGATCGCTATGGCCTTGATCTTGTCGAGAGAGGGCTTCGAAGGCCCCTTCAGCCATTGCCGGACGGAGGCTTCTTCGATTCCACAAGACCTTGCAAAGGCGGCAACATTTCCGTTTGCGCGCACATTGATCAGATGCTGTAGACGGTCTTTAAAAGACAAAAGCCCCCCTTTTCGAAAAACTATTGCGTTTTTCGAAGAACTTTCCGACACTGCCCTCACTCTAGCGATTTGCACCCCAAAAAAATCCGACCTGGCGGGGTCGGGCTCTCGGGGAGGAGGGATGCCGATGGGCTTATGGGACCGGTACGCGATCGTGGCCGAAATTCACCGACGCGGTCTA
>WBUW01000433.1 GCA_008933495.1 Pseudorhodoplanes sp. | reverse complement strand
CTTGTTCTTCAGATAGCCTTTCATCACCACGTTGCCGCGGAACATGACCTCGCCCATGCTCTCGCCGTCGCGCGCCACCGGCTTCATGCTGTCGGGGTCCATGACGTCGAGCGCTTCGAGCGCGCCGTAGCGCACGCCCTGGCGCGCCTTCTTCTGCGCCTGCGCGGTCTTGTCGAGAGCGTTCCACTCCGCGTGCCAGTCGTTGACCACGGCGGGACCGTAGGTCTCGGTCAGCCCGTAGAGATGGGTGACGTTGAAGCCGGCCTCCTTCATTGCCGCAAGCACGGCCTCCGGCGGCGGCGCTGCGGCGGTGAAGAATTCCACCACATGCGGCAGCGGCTTCTTCTCGTTTGCCGGCGCGTTGAGCAGCGTCGCCATCACGATCGGAGCGCCGCACAGATGCGTGACCTTGTGATCGGCGATGGCGTCGTACATGGCCGGCGCGCGCACCCAGCGCAGGCAGACATGGGTGCCGGCGACGACCGAGATCGACCACGGGAAGCACCAGCCGTTGCAATGGAACATCGGCAGCGTCCACAGATAGACCGGATGCTTGGCCATCGCGCAGGTGATGACATTGCCCTGCGCCAGCAACGCCGCGCCGCGATGGTGATAGACCACGCCCTTGGGATCGCCGGTGGTGCCCGAGGTATAGTTGAGCGAGATCGCGTCCCACTCGTCGTCCGGCATCATCCAGGCGTAATCGGGATCGCCCTCATTGAGGAAATCCTCATAGCCGATGCCGCCCAGCTTCTCGCCCGCGCCGGTGAATTCCGGGTCGTCGTAATGGATCAGCAGCGGCTTGGCCTTGCAGCGCGCCAGCGCCTCCTTCATCACCTTGGCGAATTCGCGGTCGACGATCAGCACTTTGGCTTCGGCATGGTCGAGCGTAAACGCGTTCACCGTCGCGTCCAGCCGGGTGTTGATGGTGTTGAGCACGGCCCCGCACATCGGCACGCCGTAATGGCATTCCAGCATCGCCGGGGTGTTGGCGAGCACGACCGAGACGGTATCGCCGCGCTTGATGCCGCGCCGGGCGAGCGCGGAGCCGAGCCGGCGCGCGCGCGCGTAGAAATCGCGGTAGCTGCGCCGCAGCGGCCCGTGGATGATCGCGACCCGGTCGGGGAATACCGCCGCCGCGCGCTCCAGGAAGGTCAGCGGCGTGAGCGGCTGGAAATTGGCCGGGTTGCGGTCGAGATCGATGTCGTAGGGCGTTTTCGCCATTGTCCTTCCCCTGGTGTTTTTTCACACGTTAGCGAAGGAAATGGCCGCCGATCAATCGCAATCCCGCTCAGCCGGCGAAAAGAGCGGCGGCGCCCTGCCACATCAGCGCGAGCGAGACCAGCAGCACCAGTACATAGGCGAGGTCGTAGAACAGCTTGGTCGGCGTCAGGCGCACGAGCCAGATGCCGAGCGCGTTGGTGGCCACCGCCAGCGGCAAGAGCGCCAGCGAGGTCCGGAAATTCGCAAACGTGAACTGCCCGAGCGCGAAATAGGGCCCGATCTTGAGCAGGTTGACGATCGCAAAAAAGACCGTCGCGGTGCCGACGAGCGTCAGCTTGGGCAGCCGCTGCGGCAGGACATGGACCTGGAAGGGCGGCCCGCCGCCCTGGGTGAGGAACGAGGTGAAGCCGGAGACCGCGCCCCAGAACAGGCCGCTGGCGGCGGACGTCTTCTGTGCTGCCGCCGGCGCGCGCCTGCGCCAGGCGTTGAGCGCCGCCGTCAGCCAGGCGTGCGCGACGAACGCCACGCCGATCGCCCCGACCACGAGCCGGACGGCGGCGTCCGACACCTGCGCGGCATAGAACCAGCCGAGCGCCATGCCGATCACCGCGCCGGGCAGCAGCACCTTGAGGTTCCAGGCGTCCCAGTCGCGCCGGTACCACCAGACCGAAATCACATCCTGCGCGATCAGGATCGGCAGCAGCAGGGCGGCGGCCTCCAGCGGCGGCAGATGCAGCGCGAGCAGGGGCGTGGCGAGCAGGCCGACGCCGGCAAAGCCGCCCTTGGCGAGGCCGATCGCCAGCACGGCCGGGACGGCGATGAGATAGAAGACCGGATCGCTGATCACGTGGCGGGGCGCAGAAGGGCTGGCGCGCCGCGCGCGCCTTGCTTGAAATCAAAGCGCAAGCGCCGGCCCTGCGCCAGTGTTTTTCGGCCTTGGGCGAATTGACGAGGGCCGAACGCTTGCAAAACGGGCAGGCGGGAGCAGAATTGAGCATAAACAAACAATCCTCACCCTGAGCAGCGGGGGACGCCCGCCTCGCGACGGGTGAGGCCAATGTCTGGGTCCTCATCGTTCAAGACGCCCGCCTTCGCCAAGGCTCAGGGTCAAGGCTTAAGGCGGGCTCCTCGGGATGAGGGGGCAGCTTGCAGGGGGAGAGACCGACCATGGATGCGCGCACCAGCCGCTATCACGACATTTATGCGCAATGGCAGCGCGATCCGGAAGGCTTCTGGGCCGAGGCCGCGCGCGAGATCGACTGGTACGAGCCGGCCAAGACGGTGTTCGATCCCGCCGAGGGCGTCTATGGCCGCTGGTTCACCGGCGCCGTCTGCAACACCTGTCACAATGCGCTCGACCGCCACGTCGCCGGCGGACGCGCGGCGCAGACCGCGTTGATCTACGATTCGCCGATGACCGGCACCAAGCAGGGCTATTCCTTCGAGGAGGTCCTGTTCGAGGTGAAGACGCTGGCCGCCATGCTCAAGGATTTTGGCGTGGAGAAAGGCGACCGCGTCATCCTCTACATGCCGATGGTGCCGGAGGCGGTGTTCGGCATGCTGGCCTGCGCGCGGCTCGGCGCCGTGCATTCGGTCGTGTTCGGCGGCTTTGCGGCCAAGGAGCTTGCCACCCGCATCGACGACGCCAAGCCGAAACTCATCCTGTCGGCGAGCTGCGGCCTCGAGCCCGGCCGCGTCGTGCAATACAAGCCGCTGCTCGACGAGGCGATCAGGCTTGCCTCCGCCAAGCCGCAGGCCTGCGTGATCCTGCAGCGGCCGCAGGCGCAGGCCGCCATGATCGCGGGCCGCGACCACGACTGGCGCGACCTGCGCGACGCCGCGATCGCGGCAAGAAAGTCCGCCGACTGCGTGCCGGTGCTGGCCACCGATCCGCT
>WBUW01000432.1 GCA_008933495.1 Pseudorhodoplanes sp. | reverse complement strand
GCGCGGCCGGCGCGCCGGCGCGCGCGGGCACCGGCGTCTCGGCGCCGACATCGCCGATCAGCGCCGCAAGACCGCGGCCGAGGCGTGAGGGTTTATCGGCCATCGCCGCTGCTCCCGGATTGCCCGTGTCCGGCTTCCGTCCCTGTTAGGAATATATTCATTACCGCCGTCATGCCGCCTCAGCCCGCCGCCGCCAGATCGCGCTCGCGCTGGATGATCTCGCTCGCCAGTTTCAGATAGGCCTCGCTGCCGACGCACTTGAGATCGTAGACCAGCACCGGCTTGCCGTAGGACGGCGCCTCCGAGATGCGCACGTTGCGCGGGATGATGGTGTCGTAGACCTTGTCGCCCATGAATTGGCGCACGTCCGCCACCACCTGGTTCGACAGGTTGTTGCGGGCGTCGAACATGGTCAGCACGATGCCGTGGATGGTGAGGCCGGGATTGAGCGTCTGCTTCACCTGCTCGACGGTCTTGAGCAGTTGCGACAGACCTTCGAGCGCGAAGAACTCGCATTGCAGCGGCACCAGGATCGCGTGCGCGGCCGCCATCGCATTGACGGTGAGCAGGTTGAGCGAAGGCGGACAATCGACCAGCACATAGCTGTAGGCGTCGTCGCCCGTCTGTCCCTCGTTCAGTCCTGCCAGCGCATTGCGCAGGCGGAAGGCGCGGTCGCGCGCCGAGGAGATTTCGAGTTCGAGGCCGGCGAGGTCGAGCGTGGAGGGCGCGATGTGCAGGCGCGGCACCGCGGTGGTCAGGATCGCCGCGCGCAGCTTGGCTTCGCCGGTCATCACATCGTAGGTCGAGCAGGCGCGGCTGCGGCGGTCGATGCCGAGCCCGGTCGAGGCATTGCCCTGCGGATCGAGATCGACGATCAGCACGCGCTCGCCGATGGCGGCCAGCGCGGTGCCGAGATTGATCGCGGTCGTGGTCTTGCCGACGCCGCCCTTCTGGTTGGCGAGCGCGAGCACGCGCACGCGCGGCGCCTTGGCTGTTCCGGTCGCGGTTTCGGGCATGGCCGAACCATCCTGTGTCGGGACGATCGAAGTATCGCTGTCCATCATGGCGTCTTGCGTGCGCGGGCCGGAAGCCCCGTTATTTTTTTGCGAGGCGGTGAACGATGACGATCTGGCCGCTGCCGGTCCTGGAAGACGCCAGTTCGTAGTCAATCGTCCAATATTTAGAAGCTTCGGTCAATTCGGCCCCAACATCTTGGCCTTTGAGGAACAGGCCGGTCGTCCCCGTTTTCAACAAGGGCGAGGCATAGCCAAGCAGTTTCGACAGCGGCGCCAGCGCCCGCGCCGTCACCACGTCGGCCGTCTGCGCAAAGCGCGCGGCGAAGTCCTCGATGCGCTCGGCATGGACGGTAGCCGGCAGCGCGAGCGCGCGCGCCGCCGCGCGCAGGAACGCCGCCTTCTTCTGGTTGCTCTCCACGAGATGGATGTGGGCGCCCGCCTGCTCGGCGAGCGCGCAGGCCAGAGGAAGCGCCGGAAAGCCGCCGCCGGAGCCGAGGTCGATCCAGAGCTTCGCCCCTTCTACGAGCGGCAGGAGCTGCAGCGAGTCGGCGATGTGGCGCGTCCACAGTTCGGGCAAAGCCGCCGGCGCCACCAGATTGATGCGATTCTGCCAGTGAATCAGCAGCGCGACGAAGGAATCGAGCCGCGCCGCCGTTTCACGTGAAACGTCAATCAACCGCAAGGCTCGCGCCCGGTCGGCCGCCAGCGTCGAATCGATATTGCTCGCCGCAGAAATCCCCGCCCGCCGGCGCGGCCCCTTCATGCGCGCGCGGCGCGCCGGCCGCTGCGGCGCACGTGCGCGGCGATCAGCGTCAGCGCCGCCGGGGTGATGCCGTCGATCTTGCCGGCCTGGCCGATGGTGCGCGGGCGCGCGAGGCTGAGCTTCTGGCGCACCTCGTTGGAGAGGCCGGGCAGCGTGGCATAATCGAGATCGTCCGGCAGCGCGAACGCCTCGTCGCGCCGGTAGCTTTCGATGTCGGCGGCCTGGCGCGCGAGATAGACGTCGTACTTGGCGTCGATTTCGAGCTGTTCGGCGATCTTCGGCGCCAGCGCGCCGAGCTGCGGCCAGACCGGCCGCAGCGTCTCGATGCCAATGTCGGGATAGGAGAGCAGATCGAACGCGCTGCGCCGGTGGCCGTCCTTCTTGAGCGCAAGACCGTGGCGGGCGGCTTCGCTCGGCGACAGCGAGACCGATTTGGCGAAGGCGTACGCCTCCGCAAGCGCGGTTTTCTTCGCCGTAAACTGCGCGCGCCGCGCCGCCCCCACGCAGCCGAGCGCGACGCCCCTGTCGGTCAGCCGCTGGTCGGCATTGTCGGCGCGCAGCGCCAGCCGGTATTCCGCGCGCGAGGTGAACATGCGGTAGGGCTCGGTCACCCCGCGTGTCACGAGGTCGTCGATCATGACGCCGAGATAGCCTTCGGCGCGGTCGAATGTCACTCCCTCGCCGCCGCCGGCGCGCGCGGCCGCATTGAGGCCGGCGACAAGGCCCTGCGCGGCGGCCTCCTCGTAGCCGGTCGTGCCGTTGATCTGGCCGGCGAGGTAAAGGCCCCGCACCCGCCGCGCTTCCAGCGTGTGATCGAGTTCGCGCGGATCGACATGGTCGTATTCGATGGCGTAGCCGGGCCGCACGATGCGCGCCTTTTCCAGCCCCGGGATCGTGGCCACCAGGGCGTGCTGCACCGTTTCCGGCAACGAGGTCGAAATCCCGTTCGGATAGACGGTGTGGTCGTCGAGCCCTTCCGGCTCGAGGAAAATCTGGTGCCCGTCGCGCTCGCCGAAGCGCACGATCTTGTCCTCGATCGAGGGGCAGTAGCGCGGGCCGCGGCTGGCGATCTGGCCCGAATACATCGGCGACCGGTGCACGTTGGCGCGGATGACCGCGTGCGTTTCCTCGGTCGTGCGGGTGATGCCGCATTCGATCTGCGGGTTGGTGATCGCCTCGGTGAGCGTCGAGAACGGCTCGGGCGGACGGTCGGCGGCCTGCATGGCGAGCGAAGCCCAGTCGATGGTCCGCCCGTCGAGCCGCGGCGGCGTGCCGGTCTTCAGCCGCCCGAGCGTGAGGCCGGCGCGCGCGAGCGTGCGCGAGAGACCGAGCGCGGGCGCC
>WBUW01000431.1 GCA_008933495.1 Pseudorhodoplanes sp. | reverse complement strand
GCGTATCCGAGAGCGCGGCTTCGCTTGGCCAGGACCGATATTTCATCGGCGTTTATGTCGAACTTGGCGTACCGCTCGGCATTTTCGGCAATCAGTTTGCGTCGTTCTTCCGGCGCCGCGAAGGCAAGCAAGGCAAGACTTCCGGCACCCACGCCTATGGGGCGGCGAGCTCCGACGTCGAGCGCAAGAGTGCGGATCGGAAAGGCCCCCTCGCGACGGGCAACGCATACGGAATCGCTGCCGGAGCGGATCGAGAGAAAAATGGTATCTGCGGTCGATTCCGCCAATGCCGTCAATACGCCATCGAAGTGATTGACGATTGAGAATCGTCCCTCGGCCCGGGCGCTCAACGCGAAGATTTCGGGGCCCATGCGATAGAGCTTGGTCTCGCCGACGCGTTCGATCAAGGCCTCGTCGTTCAGCGCTCCGAGCATGCGGTGCGTCGTAGGCAGGCTCAGGCCCAATTCGGCGGAAATTTGCGACGCGCGGATACCTTTGGCACCCGCCTGCGCCACCGCACGCAGAATCTGAAGAGCCCGCGATAGGCTCTGCGTGCCCTTCGGCGCGTTGGTGCCTATGGGTGATTTTGGGCATGTTTTAAGGACTCTCTTTGGTTCGGTCACGAGACCCTGCTCCCTGAAATGCCGGCGAAACTTAATTAATATCCCACAATATGGAAT
Source organism: Pseudorhodoplanes sp. (assembly GCA_008933495.1). Taxonomy (GTDB): domain Bacteria; phylum Pseudomonadota; class Alphaproteobacteria; order Rhizobiales; family Xanthobacteraceae; genus Pseudorhodoplanes. The sequence goes on along the minus strand of WBUW01000431.1, from coordinate 2,445 downwards.
AAATGTCCATATATTGACAATAAAAAAGAGGAGAGGTTAAGTGTCGTTATTGCGAGCGCCGCAAAGGCGCCGTGCAAAAACGGGAGGTTGAAAATGAAACGTCGTCAATTCATCAAGACATCAACAGCAGTCGTTGGTGCCATAGCGGCAGCCGTTGGCGCCTTGGCAATCGTGATACCCCATCGGGCGGCGGCGAATCCCTACCCCGCACAGCCGGTCAAAATCATCGTCGCTTACGCAGCGGGCGGCTCCACGGATCTTGTCGCGCGGGCACTCGCTGATCGGTTTTCAGCGTCCCTGAAACAGCCTTTCGTGGTCGAGAATCGACCGGGCGCCGGCGGCACGCTGGGCACGACCTTGGCGGCCAAGGCCGCGCCGGACGGATACACACTCTATCTCGGCCAGGTTTCGTCGCATGGCATCGCACCCGGACTATATCGGAATCTTCAATACGACCCGGTCAAGGACTTCGCACCAATCGGTAAGATCGCCTCGATCCCCAATGTCATGGTCGTAAACGCCAAGTCGAAGGCCCACTCCGTGGCCGACTTCGTGGCAATGGCGAAACAGCAGCCGGGAAAGATGAATTTCGCATCTTCCGGCAATGGCAGTTCCATCCATCTGTCCGGAGAGCTCTTCAAACGGCTGGCGGATGTGAACGTCAATCATGTGCCGTTCCGCGGCAGCGCGCCGGCCCTGACGGCCCTGGTGGCCGGCCAGGTGGACGTCATGTTCGACAACCTGCCGTCGGCGCTGCCGCATATCGAGGCGGGTATGTTGCGCGCATTGGCGGTTACCACGCTCGCGCGGGCGCAAGCCCTGCCGGCGGCGCCCACCCTGGCGGAAGCAGGAAAAGGTCTGGGGCTCGAAAAGTACGATGTCTCCGCGTGGTTCGGACTCTTCGCGCCGGCGGGCACCAGCAAGACGATTATCGAAAAGCTGAATATCGAACTGAACAAGCATCTGCGGGGGGCCGAGTTGCAGAAATTCCTGGCCAAACAGGGCGCAACGCCAGACCCGGGAACGCCCGACGCATTCGCCACGTTTGTTCGGGCTGAACTGGCAATGTGGGCGGGGGTCGTAAAAGCGGCCGGCATAACGCTGCAGCAATAATGACGCCGACTCGGCGACAATGACGTTAACTCGAATGCGCTCCATGCGGAGGAAGGCTGCCGTCAATCAGGACACCCTGGCCGGCCTGTTGTTGGTGGCCGTCGCGGCGGCAGGGCTGTTGTCGAGCTTGCGCTACGACATGGGGCGCATTTCTCTGCCGGGCCCCGGATTCGTGCCTGTTCTGATTTTTCTGGCGCTGGGCGCCCTGGGTCTTGCCATAGCCGCGCGCGGTCGGCTCGCGGCTGTGCCGCCGATGGAAAAGTGGCATTTCAGACCTCTTCTTCTCGTCCTGTCCGGCTTCGTGATATTCGGCGTCGCGATGAACCGGCTCGGCTTCCTGATTTCCGGGGCGCTGCTCATTGCCGTTTGCGGTTGGGCCATGCCACGCAGAGACATTGCCGCCTACGCTCTCTTCGGCGGTCTGTTACTGGCCGGCGCGACCGCCATATTCAATCTCGGTCTCGGCGTGCCGATGAATTTATGGCCGAGCATTTTGGTGAAGTAGCCGATCGCCGCCACGGGAACGCCAATGACCGCCCTGATTGAAAATCTCGCGCTCGGATTCGGTGTCAGTATCACGCCATTCAATCTTGCCTTCTGCTTTCTGGGGACTTTGCTCGGAACGCTGATTGGCGTTCTGCCGGGGATCGGTCCGGTTGCGACCATTGCGATGCTGCTGCCGGTAACGTTCGGCCTGCCGCCGACTACGGCAATCATCATGCTGGCCGGGATTTTCTACGGCGCCCAGTACGGCGGATCGACCACCGCGATTTTGATAAACATTCCCGGCGAATCCTCCAGCGTCGTGACGGCCCTCGACGGATACAGCATGGCGCGTGCCGGCCGCGCCGGAGCGGCGCTGGCCATCGCCGCCCTAGGCTCGTTCTTCGCCGGCTGCGTGGCGACCGCCTTCGTCGCGGCCATCGGCCCCTTGTTAAGCAAGGTTGCGCTCAGCTTTGCTCCGGCCGACTACTTTTCCCTGATGGTCATGGGACTGTTTGCGTCCATCGTTCTCGCCAGCGGAAGCGTATTGAAAGCGGTGGCTATGATCGTGGCCGGACTCGCCCTGGGGCTTGTCGGGGCGGACATCGAAACCGGTGTTCCCCGCTTCACCTTCGGCCGGCTGGAGCTCTATGACGGAATCAATTTCGTGCCCGTTGCGATGGGCCTGTTTGGCGTGGCGGAGGTGTTGCGCAATCTCGAAACGTCCCAGAACCGCATCCCATTGGATGGCGAGCTGTCCAAGAACTCGCTGACCGGGGACGACTTGCGGATGGCTTGGCCGGCCGTTCTGAGGGGCACGGGGGTGGGAACGTTTCTTGGGGTATTGCC
>WBUW01000430.1 GCA_008933495.1 Pseudorhodoplanes sp. | reverse complement strand
GTCATCATTCTGACTGGCTTTCTCGGGGCGGGCAAGACGACGCTGCTCAATCGAATTCTCACCGCCGATCACGGCCGGCGCATTGCGGTCATCGTCAACGAGTTTGGAGAGATCGGTATCGACCACGATCTGCTGATCGCATCGGATCAGGCGGTCGTTCAGATGAGCAATGGCTGTCTCTGTTGCACGATGCAGGGAGATCTGGTGCGCAGCCTGCTTGATCTCGCCGAGCAGCGGTCAAAGTTCGACACGGTCGTGATTGAGACCACGGGACTTGCGGAGCCCAATCCGGTGGCGCAAGCCTTGTACGCCGACGAATGGATCCGCCGCGTATTCACGCTCGACGGCGTGGTGACCGTGGTCGACGCCAAGCATGTTTCCGCCCAGCTTGAGGAATCGGCCGAGGCGTGCGCGCAGATCGCCTTTGCGGACCTCATTCTCCTCAACAAGGTTGATCTTGCCACGCCCCAGGAGCTGGATCAGCGCGAGACAGAAATCGGTCATTTGAACCGGACGGCAACGATCTATCGAACCAGAAATGCGGATATAGACCTGACCGCCATGTTCGATATGGCGAACGCCGGTTTGATGCAAAGAATCAGCGACCTGGCGTCTGCTGATCGCCACCATCACCACCATCACCACCATCATCATCTCGACGTCTCGACTTTCTGTATCGCCGAACCCGGTGATCTGGACGGCCTGAAGCTGAGCATGTGGTTTCGTTCCCTGCTTGCGGAATTCGGCACCAATATTCTCAGGATGAAAGGAATTCTGAGCCTGCGCGGAGATTCGGATCAGTTCCTGTTCCATGGCATCCAGATGGAATTCGAGGGCAAGCCCGGGCGCGCCTGGAGTGCAGGCCAGGATAGGGTCAACAGGCTCGTCTTCATCGGCCGGAAACTCGATCAAGAGAAAATCACCAGGGGGTTCATGGACTGCTTCTTCGTCGGCAATGGCGAGGCCGCCGCGGCGCCTGACCCGTTTGGCCGTAACGTGGAAATATCCCCGCTAACCCTCGATCAAATACGATATTGGATGCGGCAGAATTTCGGATTTCGACAGGATGTTCCCATCGTCATCAAGGAAGTCCCCTGCGTGAAGCAGGGCTGTCCGCCGATTGAAACTGCGATCATGGCGATCCTAAAAAATGAGCCTCCGCGGCTTTTCAAGATTCAGCGCGCGATTAACGACATTACGTTCGATCATGTCTACGACCTGATCGAAAATCCAATGACCTGTTGCTGAATGCGTGCCTGCCCCGCCAATTCAGGCAGGCGAGACGCGTCCGAATCAAGCCTGGGTGATGCACGTCGTGCACGATCGGCTTGCAACCGGACCGAAGCTGCGTATGCTGACGAATATCGATACCTTCTCCCGCTACGCGCCGGCGCTGGCGCCGAGGTCCACCTTCCGCGGTGTCGACGGTGTGGAGGTGCCGGCCCGAGTCGGCCGGCAAGTGGGGTTTCCGACGGCGATCCGGATCGACCTGGGCACCGAGTTCGTGTCACGCGATTCGGATCGGCGGGCTTGTCAGCGTGGCCTCACGCTGGACTTCAGCCGACAGGGGAAGTTTGACCGACACGGATGTCGGGACATTTTGCTCGGAGGACATCGTCATAATCATAGACCGATGCCGTGGCCTTATCGGGCTCCACGACCTGTCCGGTCGAAACGGGATGCGGCGCAAGCCCGTTGACCTCACCGCATGATCCGATAATTTGAAATCGTCGGAAAAACGACGGCAGCCGAATTTCCGCCCAGTCAGCGAAACACCCCTGTACATTAGAAGTAGAATTATGAGCCGAACTCGCAAGAAACCTTCCACATCGGCCGCACGGAAGAGTGGCAAAATCCGGAATATGGTGAAGAAGACCAAAGCGCAAGCGGAGCGCGACCCGAGTCGTATCTGGACACGGCCGGGGTTTCTCATACGACGTCTTCATCAGATTCACTGCGCCCTGTTTTTCGAGGAATGCAGCGCTTCGACTATCACGCCGTTACAATCCGGAATGTTGACGGTGTTGACCGAACATCCCGACGGCGTCGGTATCCGCGAACTCGCTTTTCAACTCGGCACGGATCATTCAACGACCGCGGATGTCGCTCGCCGCCTGGCAAGCCGCGGCTATATCAAACAACACATCCCCAAGACCGACCGTCGTAAGATTGTTTCCCAGATCACGAATGAAGGATACGCCTTCCTGAAATTGAACGAACCCTCGATGCAGAAATCGCAGGATATCCTGCTGCAACCGCTCACCTCCAAACAGCGCACCGCCCTGATGTCGGCGCTGAGAACCTTGGTCTATCACTACAATGACAAGGGCCGGGCCAAATTGCAGCTCTGACGCCGCCCGGCCGGCCAAATGGGCCGTCCTGCGGGAGCAGGCAAACCGGTAGGGCAAGCGCGAGTTCTAAACTTGCATTCCGGCCGCAACACCCGGCGGCGGGCGCCGGTCGCCGATGATTGAACTGATCTCACATTGGCCCAATGCGCGGTGTACCGGGATTTGCGCGGCACGCGCGGCATAGAGGGCGTGGCGGCCGGATTTTGAGCCTCGTTGCCGGCGCAGATCGTCATTGATTTGGCGGCAGCCGGTTCCCGATCGAGGCCATTGCCAATTTCCGACCGGTCATACGCGGGCGGAACCGGAGCGAGGCCTTTGGGCCCCTGTTGCAGGCGCCCCTGCGCGCCCATCTATCATGCCAATGAAGGACCCCCGCGATTTCGACTTGGCGATGGACCGCCTGCAGGCGCAGTTGCCGCGCCGGATGGCGGTCGTCGTGCGTTACCTGCGTCAGCCGCAATCGCGGATCGTGCGCATTCCGGCGGCGGCGTTTCTGGTTCTGGGCGGCGTGTTCAGCTTCCTGCCGGTGCTCGGCCTGTGGATGCTGCCGCTCGGGCTCGTGCTGGTCGCGGTCGATCTGCCGGCGCTGCGGCCGCCGCTGACGCGGATGCTGCACTGGATCGAGCGCAAGTGGTTCGCCCGCCGCGAGCCGTCCTGACGGCATCGGTTCCAGCCACCGTCGCGCCGGTAATGGCCGGCGGCGGATCAGGACGGGAATCGCCGCCGGGCGGCCGTCTCGCGCGGCGTCACGCGACGCACTTTCGTTCCGGCGCGCTGGC
>WBUW01000006.1 GCA_008933495.1 Pseudorhodoplanes sp. | reverse complement strand
CGCCCGAGCCGGGCCGGGCGGCCGGGCGGCCGGAGCCGGCGCTGCCGTCCGCCGCGCATGCCGATCTGGCGCGCGAGGACCTGCGCAAGCTGCAGGCCACGCTGTTCGAACTCGTCGAGTGCCGGCGCCTGCTCGATGCCGCGCTGAAAGACCAGAGCTGAGGTCCGGCGCCGACGGATGCAGGACCGGCGCGGTCAGCGGGCGAGGCGTTCGGCGATCGGTTCCGGCATCCAGTCGGGCGCAAGCCCAAGCTCGCGCATGATCACCTGGGCGGCGTTGTAGCCCGGCAGCCCGGTGACGTTGCCGCCGGGATGGCTGCTCGAGCCGCACAGATAGAGGCGGTCCACCGCCGTTCGGTAATGGCCGGCGCCCGCGAAGGGGCGGTTGTAGCCGACCTGGCCGTTGCTGAAAGCCCCGATCAGGAGATCGGCTTCGCGCATGTTCGGCAGACTGAGCGCGACCTCGCGCGGGGAGCGCACGAAACTGTCGATGACGGCGTGCTTGAGATTGGGCGCATATTGCGTCCACAGCGCGAGCATGTCGCGGCCGTGCTGCTCGCGCGCGGCAATCCAGTTCTCGGCGTTGCCGCCCAGACGGTAGGGCAGCTTTTCCCACATGAAGGCGGTGTGGCCGCCGGCCGGCGCCTGGCTCGGATCGAACAGCGTCGGGCAGGCGCCCCACATGACCGTCGGCGGAATGGTGCCGGCCTCGTGGTGGCGCACGATGTCGTTGAACTGGTCGACGTGATCGAGTCCGAGAATGATCATGAAGGCGCGCGCCAGTTCCGGCCGCTGCCGGGCGGCGAGATATTGCGGCGGCTCCTTGAGCGCGAGATGGAGCGCAAAGAGCGGGGCAAGCAGATTGTATGCGAAGCCCTCGGCCTGCGCGCGCACCGGGCCGGGAACGCAGGCGGGATCGAGCAGGTCGAGAAAGGTCTGGTGCGGATTGAGCGAGGAGACGACGAACCTCTTGGCGCGGATCACATCGCCGTCCGCGGTCTCGACGCCGACGGCGCGGCCGGATTCGACCAGAATGCGCCGGGGCTCGGTCATCAACCGAATCTCGCCGCCGGTTTCACGCACCGCGCGCTCGAGCGCGCGCGCCAGCGCCGCCGTTCCGCCGCGCGACATCTGGGCCTTGGCCGGGCTTGCCAGCAGCGCGGCGATGTGATGGCCGAAGCCGGGCAGGCGCAGATCGACCTCGCGCAAGCCATTGAAGAACAGAAGTCCGGCTTGCACCGTCGGATGTTCGAACTCCCGGTGCACGAATTCCAGCGGAGACAGCCGGCTCACGTCAAGAAGCAGGCGCCCTTCGGGGCTGCGCGCAAGCAGCCGGCGCCGGTCGTCGGGCGGAAGCGGCGGCGATTTCGCCTCCGGGATGAGGATATTCTGCACGATCGGGACGAAGTCCCGGTGCCAGCGACGCAGCGTGTCCGCATCCTTCTTGCTGCGGCGCGCAAAGGACTCGGCGGTGCGCTCGATGTCGGTCCACCATTCGAGCGAATCATGGTCGCGGGTAAGCAGGGCGACGTTGAGTTCCGGCTCGATGACGCGAACGCCATGGCGTTCGAGTTCGAGATCGGCGTACCAGGGCATTGCGGTAATCGCGCGCTGGAAGAAGGCGTGCGTGTTGTGCAGGAAACCCGGCTGGCGCGGATCCTCTTCCGTGGCAAGCCCGCCGCCGGCGACCGGCAAACGGTCGATCGACAGGGTCGTCAGCCCGGCCTTGCCGAGATAGGCCTGCAGGACGAGTCCGTTGTGCCCGGCGCCGAGAATGATTGCGTCATAGCTCGCCATGGCGCCGGCCGCCTATTCCATCCCGAGCAGGTGATAGATGCGGCGGGTATATTCGCCGAACTTTTCCTGGGTCTTCACGTCGAGCGTGCGCGGATGCGGGATATCGACGCGGAAATTGTCGGCCATGCGCGCCGGGCCTGCGGTCAGCACGATGACGCGCGTGCCGAGAAAGACCGCCTCGGTAATTCCGTGCGTCACGAACAGGATCGTCTTCTTGGCCTTTTGCCAGATCCGCAGCAGTTCGAGATTCATCTTCTCGCGGGTCAGCGCGTCGAGCGCGCCAAACGGCTCGTCCATCAGGATCAGTTTCGGATCGTGCACCAAAGCGCGGGCAATCGAGGCGCGCTGCTGCATGCCGCCGGAGAGTTCGTAGGGGAATTTTTCTTCCGATCCCTGCAGGCCGACGAGGCGCAGCAGATCGCGCGCGCGCTCACGCGAGGCGGCCAGCGGCAAGCCAAGGATTTCCGCCGGCAGCAGGACATTGTCGAGCACCTTGCGCCATTTCAGCAGAAGCGGCTGCTGGAACACCATGCCAATATCGCGCGCCGGATCGAACGGCTGATCCCGGGTCCCGATCCGCACGGTGCCGGCATCGTGCGAATGCAGGCCGGCAAGGATCTTGAGAAGCGTCGTCTTCCCGCAGCCGGAAGGCCCCACGAGCGAGACCAGCTCGCCTGCCCCGACGTCGAAGGTAGCCTCCGATACCGCGAGCATTTCGACCCCGCGCGTGCGGTAGATTTTGCGGACGCCGGAGAGATGGATGAATGGCTCGCTCATCGCCGGATTCCTAGATGCGCGCATCGCGCACGACCAGAAGGCGTTCGAGCGCAAGAACGAACCCGTACAGGATCATGCCGAGCAAGGTGATCAGGATGACGGCCATGAACATGGCGGCGGTATCGAGCGTGACCTGGACCTGCAGCATCAGATAGCCGAGGCCGCGGTCGGAGCCGAGGAACTCGCCGACGATGGCGCCGGCGACCGCCAGGATGGCCGCAACCTTCATGCCCGAGAAGATGTAGGGCAGGGCGCCCGGAAGCTGGATCTTTGTAAAAATCTGCCAGCGCGACCCCTTGAGCGTGCGGACAAGGTCGAGCAAATCTGGCTCGACCTCGCGCAGGCCGCGGGCGGTGGTCAGCACGATCGGGAAGAAGCAGATCGCGAACGCCATCGCGACATTGGGACCGATGCCGTAGCTGAACCACACGATGATCAGCGGGCCGAGCGCGACCTTCGGGATCATGTTCAGCGTGACCAGCAGCGGCATCATGGTCATTTCCAGGACGCGGAACCAGGAAAACAGCAGCGCAATCCCGATGCCGACGACGATGGCGAGGAAATAGCCGCCGAAGATCTCGATGGCGGTGACGCTGATATTCTCGATCCACCGGTAGTTCGGAACCAGGAGGGCATGCAGCGTCGCGTAGGGCGACGGCATGACAAACGTCGGGACCTTGCCAAGCACAATGAAGAAATGCCACGCCGCCACCAGCGCCAGATGGCTGAGGACGGCGATCGTATAGCGCTGCAGATTATCGCCCACGAGGCGCTCCCCGGACCGGATGGTCGGCGCAATCATGGCACGCCGGACGCGTTCGCGCGACCATCCGGTGCTGCGTCATGCCGCGCGCGACGTTTGCGACATTGGACGGAAAGGAGCCAGGGCGGCCTGGCCGAAAACGCAGCATTCTCAGGACAGCCACCGGTTCAGGTTTGCGCGCACAAAGTCGTCATCGTTGAGATGCGGATAGGCCCTATGGATGCGGTCGATCGCTTCGTTCTGGCCGGGCCCGAGCGTTTCGGCCGGGTCGAGGCACCAGATGCCCGCGAGCAGCCCCTGCCGGCGCAGGATTTCGTGACAGCCGGCGATGACGCCATGGAAATTGTTGGCTACGTCAAAAATGGCTGCGTTGCAGTCGGTCACCTGGGAATCCAGCGCCAGCAGGTCGGCGGGCGCGGTATCGGCCGCGATTGCGGACTTGATGCGGTCGAGCAACTCAACCGCCTTGCGCACCCAGACGCTCCAGTGGCCGAGCAGGCCGCCGACGATGCGAATGGTCGGCGCACCGTCGCCGCCGGCGATGCGGAACGGGGTCAGGAGGTCGAGCACGATATGGTCGTCGTTGCCGGTATAGAGGCTGACGCGGTCGGCGGCGCCGGACTCCACCACGCCGCGCACGACGTCGAGCGTGCGGTAACGGCTGAACGGTGCGATCTTGATGGCGACAACATTCTCGATCGCGGCGAAGCGGCGCCAGAACGAGGGCGGGAGCACGATGCCGCCGACCGCGGGCTGCAGGTAGAAGCCGACGAGCGCAATCTCGCGCGCGACCGTTTCGGCATGGGCGATCAGCTCGTCCTCGGAGGCCCCCTTCATCGCCGCAAGCGACAGGAGCCCGGCATGGTAGCCGATGTCGCGGGCGAGACGGGCCTCGGCCGCGGCCTGCGCGGTGCGCCCGGCCAGGCCGGCGATCATAACCAGCGGCCGGTCGGTCCATGCACGCGCGGTCTGCACGGCGCATTCCAGCACCGGGCGGTAGAGACCGACATCGCGAATGGCGAACTGCGTGGTATGCACGCCGACGGCCAGGCCGCCGGCACCGGCGTCGACATAATAGCGCGTCAGCGCCCGCTGGCGCTTCAGATCGAGGCTGCGCGCGGCGTCGAGCGCCAGCGGATGGGCCGGAATGACGCCACCGGCGCGCAGGGCGCGCAATACCGGGGCGGGCCAATCCTGCCAGCGCTTCATGGTCGAAACGTCCCGAAGTAACCAGTTGGTTACATTTGCGCCGAAAACCGCCCCGCTGTCAACGCATCTCAGGCGCGCAGCGCCGCCAGCACCATATCGACGATATGACGCCGCCGCCGCCGGTAGGCGGCCGCGCTCGACAGGTCGCGGCCGAAGATCGCCGACAGCGTCCAGTTGTTGGACAGGAAGAAATAGCCGATTCCGGCGATCGTAATATAAAGCTCGACCGGATCGATGCCGCGCCGGAACACGCCCTTGGCGACGCCGTGCCGGAGAATGTCGCCGATCAGCCGCACCAGCGGGCTGTGCAGTTCGCGTACCTTCTTCGATTTTCGCAAGTGTCGCGCGCGATGCAGGTTCTCGTTGTTGATCAGGCTGATCATTTCAGGGTGGGCGCGCGAATAGGCGAAGTTCGATTCGATCAGGGTACGGATGGCGGCCTGCGGTTCGAGATGGTCGAGATGGAGCCGGCGTTCGGCGCCGCGCAGTCCGGCATAGACGCGTTCCAGGACGACCAGATAGAGCGCGTCCTTGCTGCCGAAATAGTAATAGATCATCCGCTTGTTGGCGCCGGCGCGGCGCGAAATCTCCCCGACGCGGGCACCGAACAGCCCCTTGGCCGCGAATTCGCGCTCGGCGGCCGCCAGAATGGCTTGCCGCGTGCGGTCGCGGCGCGCGGTCCGCGACGAGGGAGGGGACGCCGGCTTGCCGGCTGCATCGGCAATTGACACGTTCGGGAGCCAATCCTATCGTTTGCCACAAGTAACCGTGCGGTTACAATATGGACACAAGAGGCGCCAACGCCTCGACCAGAAAACGCCAACAGCCACAGGGAGATCGGGATGAGAATGCTTTCCAGAGCGGCGTTTGCTGCCGTGGCCGCCACCGCGCTGAGCGTGACGCCGGCCTTCGCCCAGAAAATCACTTTCACGCTCAACTGGGTCGCCGGCGGCGATCATGCGCCGTATTTCTACGCCCAGAAAATGGGTCTGTACAAGAATGCCGGTCTCGACATCGAGATCGAGACCGGCCGCGGCTCGGCGGCGTCGGCGCAGAAAGTGGGTGCGGGGTCCTCGCAACTCGGGCTGTCCGACATGGCCGGCGTGCTGCTGTTCCGCGGCAAGGGCGCCGACCTCGTCGGCATCATGAACGTCTATGCCAACTCGCCGCAGGGCCTGTACTGGCTGAAAAGCTCGGGCATCAAGTCGGTGAAGGATCTTGTAGGCAAGAAGGTCGGCAATCCGGCCGGCGACGGCGCGCGCACCATGTGGCCGGCGCTCGCCCGGGCCAACGGCATCGATCCCAATTCGGTAACCTGGGTGAATATCGACGCCAACGCCAAGCTCGGTGCGCTCAAGGCCAAGACCATCGATGCCACGACCTCGTTCTATAACCTGCATCACGTCTTCACGCGCGAGCTGAAGGGCGACATGGGCTTTCTGGCCTGGAAGGACGCCGGCGTGAACCCGTACGGCAACTCCATCATCGCCAACGGCGCCTGGCTGAAAGCCAACAAGGACAAGGCCGGCAAGTTCGTCAAGATCACCCAGAAGGCGTTCGCCGATTGCGCCAAGAATCCCGATCCGTGCATCAAGGCGCTGGTCGAGGCGAACGGCGCGCTCTTGTATGACAACGAGATGGTGAACTGGGGCCTCGTCACGGTGCTGATGAGCGACGCGACCTCGCGCAACGTCGCGCTCGGCTGGCACGACGACAAGCGCATGGCCGCCGACTACAAGCTGGTCGATGAATACCTGAAGATGGAAAAGCCGTACGATATCAAGACGGCCTATACCAACGAGTTCCTCGACAAGAACGTGAAAATGCCGGCGGTCAGCCCGCCCAAGCTGAACTGAGGAGCGACGATCATCGCGGCAAGGCCGGCTGGCGGACAGCCGGCCTTTTCATTTCCGCGGTCAGCCGAATTCCGGCCCGACGACGGCGTAGGTCCGGCGCGGATCGTCGAAGCGGGCGCTGCGGCCGAGCAACATGCGCGTCAGCGGCCGCGCCGGGGTAAATCCCGCCGCCGCGAGCCAGCGGCCGGTCGCACGCTTGGCGTCTGCGAGATCGAGAAAGACCGGGCCGGGCAGCCGCGCGAGCGCGCGCGCCAGCAGAGCCTGCGCCACCATATCGTCCCCGGCGATCAGCGGGCCGATATGGGAGGCGATCCGCCCGTCGCGGCCGAGCATGAAGCCGGCAATCGTGTCGCCGCGTAACGCACAGAGATCGGCCGCCGGCAGCCGCCCGCGCAGCCGCGCGAGCAGTCGTTCGCGCGAAGCCCCGAAGGCGGCGGCATCGTAGGCACACAGCGCAGCCCAAACCGTGTCGTCGATCGGGCGGACATTGATGTTGCCATCCGCGATCTCGGCGCTCGCCGCGCGCGCCGGCCGCGTGAGCCGCTGATAGCTCCAGGAATCCTGAAATCCGAGCGCGCGATAGACCTCGCGGCCCGCCGGCGTCGCATCGAGGACCGGGACGAGCCCGGCCGCGCTCAGATCGTCAATGCAGCGGCGCATCAGCCGGCGGGCGAGACCAAGGCGGCGGAATTGGCCGCTCACCAGCACCATGCTGATCCAGGCGAAGCGGCCGTCGTGCGGAAGCGTGGCGGCGGTCGCAATCACGCGGCCGTTGCCGTCGCGCACCACATAGACGCGGCCGAGATCGAGAAAGATCCGCCAGTCGGCCTCGATCTGGTTCCAGCCGGCTTCGCCGACGAGCGCCTGCGCATCGGCGAGCTCGGCCACCCGCAGCGGCGTCTCGATCTTGAGTTCCTCAGAACGAGCCATCGCGCCGGCCGAAATCGGTGTCCTTGCCGAGGCTGGGCAGGCCGCGGGCCACCCAGTCGGCGGTCCAGTCGATCAATTGCCGCAGCGCGACCGCAGGATATCCGAACAGCCGAAACGCTTCGGCGGCGTTGACCAGCCAGGCGTCGGCTGCCTCGGTTCCGGTAAAAACCGGCGTCATGCCGAGCCGATTGCCGAACTCGGTCGCCAGCCAGCGCACGCTCACCGTCTCCGGGCCGCTGACATTGAGGGCGCTCGTCGGCGTCGTGCAATGGTGGAACGCGCGCAGCACCATGCTGTTGGCGTCGCCTTGCCAGATCACGTTGACATGGCCGGTGGTCAGGTCGAGCGGCGCCCCCGACAGAACGCGCGTCGCAACGTCGTGCAGCACGCCGTAGCGCATGTCGATCGCGTAATTGAGCCGGATGATGCGGCCCGGCGTGCCGCGCGTGCGCGAGAAATACTGGAACATGGCTTCGCGCGCGGCGCAGGAATTGGCGTAGGCGCCGGGCGGCGGCGTTGCCGGCGTGGCCTCGGTGGCGCCGCCATGCAGGACGCTGACATAGGGATAAACGCAGCCGGTCGAATAGGCGACGATGCGCGCGCCGGCAAAGGCGTCCGCGACCAAAGCGGGGACATGGGCATTCATCGCCCAGGTCAGGTCCTCGCTCCCCGACGAGCCGAACTTGCGCCCGGCCAGGAAGATCACGTTGGGCAGCTTGGGCAGCGCCTCGACCTGCGCGCGGTCAAGCAGGTCGGCCTCGATGCATTCGATGCCCCAGCCCGACAGTTTCTCGCGCAATCCCGGCTCGCTGAAGCGGGCGACGCCGACGATGCGCCGGCCGGGCGCGGCGCGCCTGGCCAGGCGGGCGAGCGTGGGACCGATCTTGCCGCCCACGCCGAGAAGAATCATGTCGCCGTCGAGGCGGTTCATATCCTCGACGAGCGCCGGCGCCGGCGTCGTCATGACCTCTTCGAGGTGGTCGATGTCACGGAACCGGGCGGGAAGCGGGGCGGTCGAGGCGGTCATCTGCAACCCTGTGCCGAAAGAAAAGTCTGCGCTGGACAATCCGTTCATTAACCGTTTGGATAACAAACGCGCGTGTCCCTGTCCATCGTCGTTGGTATCGGAGAAGCCCGTCATGACCAGCCCGCCCCGCATCAAGACGACCGTCGTCGGTTCCTATCCGGTCCCCGACTGGCTGGCGGCGCTGCCCTCCGAGCAGGCGCTGATCGATGCGACGCGCGTGGTCATCCACACCCAGGAGCAGGCCGGGATCGATCTCGTCTGCGACGGCGAATTATCGCGGTTCGACGTGAACCATCCCGAGACCAACGGGATGATCGAGTATTTCGTCCGCCCGATGGCCGGAATCCGCACGGACATCGCTTTCGACGAACTGGTCGCCTATCGGGCGCAACGCGGCATGGGATTTCGCGCGCGGCCGCCGGCGGTCGTCGACGGACCGATCGGTTCCGGCAGCCTCGATCTGGCGCATCCGTGCGCGCGCGGCAAGCGGCTGGCATCGCGGCCGTTCAAGTTCACCATGACCGGGCCGCACATGCTCGCCAAGACGCTGGTCGACCAGCATTACAAGAGCCTGCCCGATCTTTCGCTGGCGCTGGCGGACGCCCTCGCCGAACAGGTCCGCCATCTCGACGCCGATGTCGTGCAGCTCGACGAAGCCAATCTTCCCGGCAGCCCCGACGAGTGGCCATGGGCGGCTGCCGCGCTCAACCGGGTGCTGGACGCGGTCCGCACATTACCAGCGGTGCACCTGTGTTTCGGCAATTATGGCGGGCAATCGATCCAAAAAGGAACCTGGGGCAAGCTGATCGACTATCTGAACGCTTTGCACGTCGACCACATCGTCATGGAGAACGCCCATCGTCCGGCTGAAGAACTCGCCGCGTTCCGTGACCTGCGTCCGGAGATCGGTTTCGGGCTGGGCGTGGTCGATATCAAATCGACCGAGATCGAGAGCGCCGACCTGATCGCGCGCGCCATCGAACGCGCGGAGAATCTGATCGGCGCCGGCCGCGTCAAATATATTCACCCCGATTGCGGGTTCTGGATGCTCAAGCGCGGCGTCGCCGACGGCAAGATTCGCGCGCTGGCCGCGGGCCGGGACCTTTATGAGGGCCGCAGCAGGATCCGGATCGCCTGACGGCCGCAAAGCGCAGGCGAGGGGCCGGCGGGCGTCGTCGCAAGATACCGTATCGCCGCCGGGGGCCCTGGCGCGCCGCCCGTCGGCCGCGACCGGGCTGGATGGCGGTACGAGAATCCGGTTCTCCCGCAAGCGCGACGACTTTTCTTCGAATCGTCGTCCGGCTTTCGCCCATTGCTTGAGCATGAGCTTTTCCGAAAACCGCGTCACACTTTCCGGGGTCGGCCCGAGGAACCTGGCGCTTCGGCAATTCAGGCGTCGTCAGGCAGGACCGGACGGCCAGCCTGCTCAAGCTTCACGGCTCACCGGTGCGGCCGGAGGATTTCCGTTGTTTGGCCATGCCCGCCAGAAAACGCCGCAGACGCTCGCGAACCTCGTCGGCCTGCTGCGGCGTCCAGCGGCGAAAGCCCTCGCCGGTCTTCATCCCGAGCCTGCCTTGCGCGACCTTGTCGCGCAGGAAGGGATGCGGCCCGGGTGTGCGGTCAAGGTGCTGGATGAGCACTTCGTGGATGTCGAGCGTCAGATCGAGGCCGACCAGATCGGACTGCTCCAGCGGCCCGAGCACCGCCATGCGGGCGCCGAATCCGTTTTTCACGACATCGTCGACGGTCTCGGCATCGCATACGCCGTCGGCGACCAGGGCGATCGCCTCGCGTTTCAAGGCGTGCTGAAGCCGGTTTCCGATGAAGCCGGGAATGTCCTTGCGCACATGCACCGGCTTCATGCCGGCGCCGCGCAGCAGCTCCATGGTGCGCGCAATGACCGGCCCGCTGGTGGTTTCCGTCTGGATGACCTCGACCAGCGGTACGAGGTGCGGCGGGTTCCAGAAATGGGCGCCGACCACGCGCTCGCGGTGCTTGAGGTGACGTCCGATCTCGGTTGATGGAATCGCCGAACTGTTGCTGGCAAGGATCGTATCCGTAGCCACGTTCGCTTCGAGATCGGCGAAAATCTTCTGCTTGAGCGCGAGTTTCTCCGGCGCGGCCTCGACGACGAAGCCGGCGTTCTGCACGGCGGGTGCGAGCTGGTCATGGGCGGACACACGATCGAGACAGGCCGGATCGTCACCGAGAAGGTCGGCGATGGCGCGCAGTCTTTGCGCAAGCGTGGCGCGCAACTCTGCAGAGAGCTCGAACACGCCGACGTCATGGCCTGCCGCCGCAAACAGATAGGAAATCCCGTGACCCATGAGCCCGGCGCCGACAACGCCAATTTTTTCTTTCGCCACCGGCCGATCCTCTGCTGACGCTCACCCGGCAGTATAGCCGCCGTCGACGTACATCACCTGGCCGGTACAAAAATCGGACGCCGGGGCCAACAGATAAATCGCCATGCCGACCAGGTCCTCGACTTCGCCGAGCCGGCCAAGCGGGATGCGCGACAGTGAACGGGCCTTGGTCGCCTGTCCGACCTCGTCGTCACCATACATCCAGGCCGTCAGCTTGGAACGAAAGACGGTCGGCGCGATGGCATTGACGGTGATGCCGTATTTCGCCCATTCGGTCGCGAGCACGCGGGTCAGCGCGTCGGTTGCGCCCTTGGAGGTGCAATAGGCGGTGTAGCCGGAAAAATTGCCGTGCCGGCCGCGCACCGAGGACATCAGCAGCATCTTTCCGCGCACCTTGTTGTCGATCCAATAGGTGCCGACGGCCTTGGCCATGAACCAGGAACCGCGCACATTGGCGTCCATCACCTTCTGCCAGTCTTCATAGGCAAGATCCTGGATGAAGCCGGGCTTGTTCATGCCGGAGGCGACCACGAGCTGGTCGACGCGGCCATAGGCGTCGAGCGCGGCCTTGAGCATGGTCTGGGCATCTGCAAGGCTGTCCGGGCGTGCGATCAGCGTACGCGCCTCGGCGCCAATCTCAGCGATCTCGGCGGTGACGACCGAGAGCTCGTCCTTGTTGCCCGACACCAGCAGCAGTTTCGCGCCGAGAGCGCCAAGCGCCAGCGCGCAGCCGCGGCCGAACGCCCCGGACGCTCCGGTAATCAGCGCGACTTTGCCCCTGACGTCGAACAACGACAGCGGATTGCGCAGCGGTTCTGAAATCATTCGTCGATGTCCGTTTGCTAACCAGAGGGTCTGCCAGAATTGCGCACCGCAACGGCCTGCCTTGCGCAGGCCGCGCGAAGGCTCCGACTGTGCGCAGCACGGGGCCCTTCGTCCAATTCCTTGTCCGGTCGGCGATATGAAAATTGGTGATGGCGTCGGCGCCGGGGGCGACTAGACCTGCACGTTGTCGGCGATGCGTCGCTGGTTTTGCCTTGCGCCGGCGAAGTTCGCCCGCACCAGTGCGCAAAATGCGCTGATCGCCGGGGTCGGCGACTTGGTCGCCCGGTAGGCGATCCCGGCGGGGGCATCCCACAGCGTGCCGCGGACGGTCAGTTTCTGCACGCCGAACAATTCGGCATAGGGCAGCAGCATGGTCGGAATATTGAGAATGAAATCGTCTTCCCGGAGCAGATTAAGTGCTGCCGAGATCGAAGTCGTCTCGACCACGATACGCGGCGGCTGCAGTTCGTTGGCGGCGAAGAACGAATTGACCCGGCTGGCTCCGATATAATCGCTTATCAGCGCGAGCCAGGGATAGTCGAGCAATTGTTTGGCGGCGATTTCGCGGCGGCCGGCCAATGGATGCTCGGCGCGCGCGACCAGGACGTGCTGCAGTTCGACGAGCTGTTCCTTGATGAATTCCGGATGCGCCGGGAAGTCGAGCGAGGTGCAGATCACATCGAGTTCGCCGCCGAGGAGCGCCGGCACCAAGGTGTCGATGACGCCGGTACGCAGCTTGATCTTCACCTTCGGCTGCTGACGGCGGAATGCCGCGATGATCGGCGGCAGGATGCGCACCGCCCATACCGGACCCGCGCCGACATTGATGGTGCCGCCGGTGCCGCCCTTGATCGCCTGAATCTCGGCGACGGCGTGGCGGTATTCGAGATCCATCAGCCGCGCGCGCCGCGCCAGGATTTCGCCGAAACGGGTGGCGACGACGCCGGTCGGCAGCCGTTCGAACAGCTCGACGCCGAGAATGTCTTCAAGCTGGCGGATGCTCTTGGTCAGCGCCGGCTGGCTGATGTTCAGTTCGGCCGCGGCGGCGCTCATGCCCTTGTGATCGACGACCGCGAGAAAGTGGCGCAATAGACGCGAATGCATGACACAGCCTCGGCTTGTGACGTTCCCATGCGGCCGATTTTGCCGCTCATTGCCGGACAAGATAGAGGATTTTGGCCGAATGCACCTATCGTCCCGCATGGGTCGCGGCAACGTATCTGCCGGCGAACTGGGCAATCATCGATAAGAATCCCTTCGAGACCTTGATGTTAAGCAAGGATGCCGCATGCCCGCCGCTTCCGGTTTGCGCCCGTCAGCCCGGCTCAGGGCGGCGGCCGTGCCGATCCTGGCGCGGCGAGGCCGGTGGCGCGGTGCCGCCGGCAGACCGGGGGCTTAAGGCCGTTCGCGGTCGCACATCTGACGGACAGCCGTTGCGGAGGTCGCCCGGTTTCGCGCTTTGGCACCCGAACCAGGTCGTTTGGCGCGCGCGGGGCATATCCGCTTTTTATATCATTCCCGATCTTTGGAATTGGACGCCGGCCACCGCGGTTTCCTAGGTTCGGCGGGGAGACGGCGGGCCGATGATCGAGACCCGTTGATCGTGCGACGGAGCATGAAATGCGCGCGGCCATCGAACCGGGAACCGGCCTGACCTTCGTCGAGCTTAGCCATCCGTGGGGGCATGGAATTCCCGTTTGGCCGGGCGATGCCGACGTGCGCATCGAGCGCGCGGTGACCCACGCCAAGGACGGCGTGATGGCGCAGCGGATCACCACGACGATGCATTGCTCGACGCATCTCAACGCGCCAGTCCATCTCGTCCAGCGCGGCGCCGACATCGCCTCGCTGCCCGTCGACCTGTTCTTCGGCAATGGCGTGGTGCTCGACATCCCCAAGCAACGCTGGGAACTGGTGAGCGCCGCCGACCTCAAGGCTGCCCGGCCGGCGGTCCAGCCGGGCGACATCGTCCTCATCAATACCGGCTGGCACAGGAAATACGCCGACAGCCAGGAATATTTCGGCCTTGCTCCGGGCCTCGGCGTGGACGCCGCGCAATGGCTGGTGGACAAGGGCGCACGTGTCGTCGGCATCGATGCCGCCGCGATCGATCATCCGCTCGCGACCTCGCTTGGTCCGCAACGCAATGGTCCGTTGATGAAGCGGTTGCCGAAGCTTTATGCGGCCGTGACCGGCCGCGACGCCAAGGCGGATTTCCCGGAATGGAATCCGGCGCACCGGCTGCTGCTGGCGAACGGGATTCCGACCATTGAGAATGTCGGCGGCGATCTCGCCGAGGTCAGTGGCCGGCGCTGCACGTTCCACGCTTATCCCTGGCGCTGGAAAGATGGCGACGGCTGCATCATCCGGCTGATGGCGATCCTCGACCCTGGCGGCGGCTATCGGATCGAACCGGGAGTGTCGCGATGAGCACGCATAACGACAGGCGCAGCGCGAGCGAGGCGCTTCCACGCGGCGAAATCATCGGCAGGAACGGCCTGCGCTATTGCGACCTGACGAACTACTGGGGTCACGGCGTGCCGCAGTGGCCGTCGAGCCCCAATCTGAATTTCCGCACGCTGAAATTCCACGCCAAGGACGGCATGTTCGTCCAGCAATTCGAAGCGATCATGCACCGCAGCACGCATATGGATGCGCCGCTGCACGTCACCGAAAACGGCGGGACGCTGACCGACTATGATACATGGCGCTTCTTCGGAACCGGCGTCGTCGTGTCGATTCCGAAGGGTAAATGGGGCGTCATTACGCCCGACGATCTCGAGAAGGCGACCCCGCGCATCGAGCGCGGCGACATCCTCATCATCAACACCGGCAGCCATCACAAGCTTGGCGATAATGACGATTACTATGCCTACTCGCCCGGCCTTTATAAGGAAGCGGCCGAGTGGATCGTCGAACGCGGCGTCAAGCTGGTCGGCGTCGACGTGCAGGCGCTCGACCACCCGCTCGGCACCAAGCTTGCCGACCACGGTCCGGGACCGTCGCATCCGCACCTCAATGACGAATACCGCGCGCTCACCGGCCGCGACATCCTCGACGATTTCCCGCACTGGGAGCCGGCGCACAAGATCATGATGGGAGCCGGCATCCCCGGCATCGAGAATATCGGCGGCGATGTCGATCTCGTCACCGGCAAGCGCTGCACCATCATGGCGTTCCCCTGGCGCTGGCCGCAGGGCGAGGGCTGCGGCGTGCGCGTGATCGCGGTGACCGATCCCGACCAGAAATTCCGTATCGAGACCGGGCGCTGAGATGCAGATCACGCGTTTCGCCGAGGCGAAACCCTATCAGACGACACGACACCACGACATGGTGGGGCTGCAATTGCAGGGTCATGCGGCGAGCCAAACCGACGTGTTCACCTGCGGCCTGTCGCTGTTTCTTCCCGGCGGCGGCGCCGACATGTCGAGTTCGCCGGCGGAAAAGATCTATGTCGTGCTGGAAGGCGAGATCGTCGTTCGCACCGAAACGGGTGAGTACACGCTTGGGCCGCTCGATTCCTGCCACCTGGCGCCGAACGAAGCGCGCGCAATCGAGAACCGCAACAACACCGTCGCGAGCGTCCTCGTTATCCTGTCCAAGCCGAAGGTTAAGGTCTAGCAGGCCGCCTGCATCGCCGCCTCATGGTCTGATCGCGGCGCGGCGCCTCTGGTGAACCCGGCATCCGCCACGCATCACCCGACCTTCCGCAGCGCTCCCGGGATCGGCCAAGAAATACCCGGCGGGATTTCGCCACGTCCTGGTCTTGGCCTGGTCTGGTCTTGGCGTGGTCTTGGCTTGCCGGCAACTTGAGCGCGATCCGCCGAAGTGGGTACCGGTTCGGCGAGAGATCGCGCGAAAAACGAAAGAATCCGGACCGTGATCCGATTCAATCTGAACGGATCACGGTCCAGGTCGACGCATTGCTGGCCGAGCCAGCGTCCTGCAGTTGCGGCGACAACGTGATTTTCAACGCAGAATCAATGCGCTCGTCGTCATCGCCGGAGCGCAAGCGTCGACCTCCGGCTTGTGCGGCCTGAAAAGTTGCTGGATGCGGCGAAGTCCGTTAGGAGCAACGAAACGGCGCACGGGAGGCTTTGCCTCCGTTCTCGCTTGCGGCGGGCGCTGGAGGCTGTTCGGGCATTATGAAGCGGGCGCGGGCTCATCCCTCTCCAACGGAGCGCAAGGCACCCTCGTCCAAAGACGCGGGGCGGCTGTCGCTGCAGGCGTTCATTCCGTACCGGTTGAATTCGTTGGCCCAGGTGGTCTCCGATGGTTTCGCCGTCGCGTATTCGGAAATATTCGGCATCTCTCCGCCGGAATGGCGCGTGCTCGCCACGCTCGGCGAATTTTCGCAGATGAGCGCCAAGGAGATCAGCCAGCACAGCCGCATGCACAAGACCCGCGTGTCGCGCGCCGTGCTTTCGCTGGAGAAGCGACGCCTGCTCATTCGTGCGCCGAGTGCCGTCGACCGGCGCGAGGAAATCCTGTCGTTAAGCCAGACCGGCCACGACATCTACGATGCCGTTGCGCCGATGGCGATCCAGTACCAGGACCGCTTGCTGACCGGCCTGTCGGAAGCCGATCAGGCAAGTCTTGACCGCCTGATCCGCCATTTGATGGAGCGCGCCAGCGCCCCGTGGCGGCCGGCGCCCATTCCCGACCGCCGCAAGCGCTGAACGTCCGATGTGCAGTGCAGCATGCCGTGGCCCGGGCCGCCGCAGGAAGGCTTTGACAAACTAGTTTTAATCGATACAGTTGCGCTCGCAACTGATTTGCCGGTCGCATCGCGGCCGGATCTGACGGCGGTCGTTGCGGCTCGGAAGGTGGCGCATGGCGGCTCTGTTTTCCCTCATCCTCACGGGCCTCTCCGTGTTCATGCGCTTCTGCTCGTGGCGCTATCGCGGATATCGTGCGCAACTTGCCGAACGCGATTTCGTCGCCCAGGTTCGCCTGCGCGATGCCGATGTCGGCCGCTGGTTCGCGTTCGAAGGCGGCACGATCCGTTCGCGCGCCGGCCTGCATCCCAAGCCTGACGTGACCATCAGCTACGAGACGGCGCAGCTTGCCGTGCGGCTGCTCACGCCGCCGGTCAATTGGCAGGCGCAGATCGACGCCGCCAAGGGCTTCATGCTGCGCGCCGAAGGTCAGGACGAACTCGTCCACCGCTTCACCCAGGCCTTGTTGGCGACCCAGCGTATCGGCTGGCGGTACGGGACCAAGGCCGGGGACGGCGTCACGCGTTTCACCAGCATGACCAATGGCGGGCCGTGCTTCGTGTACGTGCGCGCCGGCAAGATCGTTCGCATCACGCCGATCGATTTCGACCGAAAGGACGCCGGGCCGTGGACGATCGAAGCGCGCGGCAGGAAATTCACGCCGCCGCGCAAGGCGACGCTCGCACCGCACGGTCTTGCCTGGAAATCGCTCGTCTATTCGCCCGACCGTATTCTTTATCCGATGCGTCGTGTCGATTTTGATCCGCAGGGCGCGCGGCGGCCCGAGAACCGCGGCAAGTCAGGCTATGTCCGCATTTCCTGGGATGAGGCGCTCGATCTGGTGGCGAATGAAATCAAACGAGCCAAGCGCGAACACGGCACCGGCGCGGTTCTGTTCCACCATCCCTCGCATCAGACGTGGGGCAATATCGGTTATTGGGATTCGGCACTCTTTCGCTTTGCCAATGCCGTCGGGCATACGCGGTTGCAGCACAATCCCGATAGCTGGGAAGGCTGGTTCTGGGGCGCGGCGCACCATTGGGGCTACACCATGCGCCTCGGCATGCCCGAGCCGTATGGCACGGTCGAAGACCTGCTCAAGGACGCCGAACTCGTCGTCTTCTGGTCGAGCGATCCGGAATCGACCAACGGCCTTTACGCGGGGCACGAAGGTTCGATCCGCCGCTGCTGGCTGAAGGAGATCGGTATTCCGGCGGTGCACATCGATCCGCATTTCAATGCCACCGCGGCCTTCGTCGGCGGCAAATGGATCGCGCCGCGACCGGGGACCGACGCGGCGCTGGCACTCGCCATCGCCCAGGTCTGGATCACCGAAGGCCTCTATGACCGGCGCTTTGTCGCCGATCGCACGGTCGGCTTCGCGGCCTGGGCGCGTTATGTGACGGGCGAAGATGACGGCGTCCCGAAAACGCCCGAGTGGCAGCAGGCGGAGACCGGCGTGCCGGCGCGCGAGGTGCGGGCGCTGGCGCGTGAATGGGGGCGCAAGCGCACCTATCTCGCGGCCGGCGGATGGGGTGGCGGTTTTGGCGGCGCCTGCCGTGGTCCGACCGGTCATCAATGGGCGCGCGCCATGGTTTGCCTCGCGGCCATGCAGGGCTTCGGCCGCGCCGGCGTCAATTTCGGCAATCTGCAATCGGGCACGCCGGTCAACACCAGCTTCTATTTTCCCGGCTATGGCGACGGCGGCATCTCCGGCGACCTGAACAATACCGCCTCGGCGATCACGCTCTACCAGCGCATGCCGCATCTGCTCAGCATGAATACGCCGTTGCAGCAGATCCCGCGCATGGAGTTGCCGCGGGCCATAATCGAGGGCCGCGCCGAGGGCTATCCGCGCGACGGCCGGCTGATCGAGGGGCAGTTCCTGCCGCTGCGCTATCCGGCGCCCGGCCATTCGCCGGTGCGCATGCTCTACCGCTATGGCAGCTCCAACTTCGGCACCATGCCTGACAGCAACCGCTATGTGCAGATGTATCAGTCGCCGAACCTCGAATGCGTCGTCAACCAATCGATCTGGTTCGAGGGCGAAGCAAAATTCGCCGACATCGTGCTGCCCGCCTGCACCAGTTTCGAGCGCTGGGACATCAGCGAATGGAGCGGGGTGTCCGGCTTTGCCCATCACCTGCAGAGTCAGCTCAACCATCGCGTCGTCGTCATGCAGCACCGCTGTATTGAGCCGCTCGGCGAGTCGAAGTCGGACTATCAGATCTTCGTCGAGCTCGCGCAGCGGCTCGGCCTCGGGCCCTATTACTCCGAAGGCATGAGCGAGCTCGACTGGGTGAAGCGCATGTTCGACGCCTCCGACCTGCCGCGGCACATGTCCTGGAGCAAGTTTCTGCGCAAGGGTTATTTCGTTGTCCCGCCGCCGCCCGAGCGCCTGCGTGCGCCGGTGGCGTTCCGCTGGTTCTACGATGGCCGCAAGAAGGATGTTCCCGAGCCGCATCCGTTGCCGTCCGAATATAGCGGCAATTATCTCGATGGCTTGCAGACGACGTCCGGCAAGTTCGAATTCGAGTGCTCGTCGCTCAAGCGGCTCGACCCGCCGGACGGCGAGCGGCCCTCGATTCTGAAATATGCGCCGGCACGCGAATCCGCCCGGTCGGCGCGGGCGGCCGAATATCCGCTGCAACTGGTCACGCCGCACGCGCGCTTCAGCTTTCACACCCATTGCGACGGCAAGGACAGCTTCATCAACGACATCGACGATCATCGCGTGCTGATCGACGGTCACTTCTACTGGGTTTTGCGGATCAGTCCGCTCGACGCCGAGGTGCGCGGCATCCGTGAGGGGATGCTTGTGAAAGTATTCAACGACCGCGGCACCGTGGTGTGCGCGGCGCGGGTAACCGCGCGCGTGCGACCGGGCGTGGTGCATGGCTACGAATCGTCTGCGCGCTACGAGCCGATCGGCGAACCGGGCCATTCGCCCGACCGCGGCGGAGCGCTCAACGTGCTGACACCGAAAGAGAGCCAGTTGGCGCGCGGCCATTCGCTCGGCAACAGCAATTGCCTCGTTCAAGTCGCGCCCTGGAGCGGGCCGGCGGTAGCGCGAAAGACGGCTGCGGAAAGTCCGCAGCCCGTGCCGGCCTAGCGGGGGTGGGGCGATCCGATGCGGAAATGGAATCTTGTCTTCGACGTTGCCGCTTGTACGGGGTGTCATAACTGCACCATCGCCGTGCAGGACGAATATATCGGCAACGACTTTCCCGGTTATGCGGCGGAGATGCCCCGGCATGGGCACCGGTGGGTGGAAATCGAGCGCTGCGAGCGCGGTCGCTTCCCCGCCGTCGATGTGGCCTATCTGTTCCGCGCCTGCCAGCACTGTGACGATCCGCCCTGCCTGCAAGCGGGCGCCGGCGGCGCGGTGCGCAAACGGCCCGACGGGATCGTCGTAATTGATCCGGAGCGCGCGCGCGGGCAGAAGCAGATCGCGAACGCCTGCCCCTACGGCGCGGTGAGCTGGAACGAACGTTTGGAACTGCCGCAGCATTGGAATTTCGACGCCCATCTCGTCGATGCCGGCTGGAGCGCGCCGCGTCCGGTGCAGGCCTGTCCGACCGGCGCGCTCCGCGCGCTGAAGGTCACCGATGACGAGATGCGCGGCATCGCGGCAGACGAGGGGCTGGAGACGCTGGACGCCGGCGGCAAGCACCGGCCGCGCGTCTACTACCGCAATCTGTACCGCATCACACGTGTCTTTGCAGGCGGCACGCTGCTCGTGAACCGCGACGACGTCGAATCGTGCGTGGCGGGCGCGCGGGTGCGGCTCCTGCGCGGAGACAGCCTGGTCGGCGACACCCGGAGCGATGTTTTCGGCGACTTCCGTTTCGATGCGCTCGATCCGTTCAGCGGCGAATACCGTATCGAAGTGGCCGCCGACGGCTGCCGCAACTATGCGACGACGTTTGAGCTCGGTGAAAGCCATTGGCTCGGGGAAATCCGCCTCGATGCGGCGTAGCGGTATTTAGTCAAGGCGGCATCGGGCCGTGGACCTAGGGTGGCGCGGGGAATCAAGGAGTCGATCATGGACGTTTTTGAAGCGATCGATACCCGGTTCAGCTGCAGGTCATTCAGCCAGAAACCGGTCGAGGGCAACGTGGTGCGGGCGCTGATTGAAGGCGCCGCGCGCGCGGCTTCCGGCGGCAACTTGCAGCCGTGGCGGGTGTACGCACTCGCCGGTCAGCCGCTTGCCGAGCTCAAGCGTCAGGTCGCCGCGGCGATCGCCGGCAAGGATCCGCGCGAGGACGGCGCCTGCGAATACACGGTTTATCCGGGCGAATTATGGGATCCTTACAAATCCCGCCGGGAAGCGCACGGTGTGCAGCTTTACGCAGCGCTGGGCATTCCGCGCGAGGATAAGACCGGCCGGCTCGCGCAATACAAGCGCAACTTCGAATTTTTCGGCGCGCCGGTCGGCCTGTTCATCGCCATCGACCGGCGCATGGGCCCCGGGCAATGGGCCGACCTCGGTAGTTATCTGCACACGCTGATGTATCTCGCGCGCGCCCGCGGTCTTGATACGTGTCCGCAGCAATCCTGGGCGCGCGTGCATGGCACGGTGCGCGCGTTCCTGCAAATGCCGCCGGAGCTGATCCTGTATTGCGGCGTCGCGCTCGGCCACAATGATCCCGGCCAGGCGGTCAACCATATTCGTTCGCCGCGCGCGCCGGTCGAAGAGTTCTGCACGTTTCTTGGATTCGACGGCGCGCAGACGAAAGAGAAGGGCGGAGCGACAACGGCGCAGAATCGATAACGCGCCGCGTCGATTTCGCGACATCGCAGGAGCAATGACGACTGGTTATGGAGTTCTGATCCGAATTCATCGGACGTTTTACGTAGTGTTGTTATAATTCAAACGACCTTCGGACAGCGTGTCAGCGAGTAATCGCGGATGCGCGTTGTTTCGAAAGGTCAAAGAGGGAATGACGCGATGTCGACAACGAAGGTTTTTCCGAGCGTGGCATGGTCGGCGGGTCCCGGCTGTCATGGCGGCTGCGGACAGAAGCTCTACGTTGAAGACGGCAAGCTGGTTCGCGTCGAGGGCGACGAGAACAATCCGTGGAATCAGGGCCGCTCGTGTCCGCGCGTGCTTGCGCTCAAGCA